>JBCCUW010000089.1:0-11180 GCA_039196385.1 Pseudomonadota bacterium | reverse complement strand
TGACCGCCGCCGTAAGCTGCCTGCGACAATCATCCTGCGGGCGCTGGAATACACCAGTGAGCAGATCCTCGAAACGTTCTTTGATACCAACCGGTTTTTCCTGGATGGTGAGCAGGTCTCCGCTGAGCTGGTCCCGGAGCGCATGCGTGGTGATGTGGCCTCGTTTGATATTGCTGATGACAAAGGTAACGTCATTGTTGAGGTTGGCCGCCGTGTGACCGCCCGCCATGTGCGGCAGATGGAAGAAAGTGGCATGACCTCGCTGCAGGTGCCGCGCGAGTACCTGCTGGATCTGGTGACGGCTAAAGATATTGTTGATGAATCAACCGGTGAGGTGGCGATTGCCTGCAACACCGTCATTACCGAAGAAGTGCTTGAGCAGCTGCTGGGTCTGAACATCAAAGAACTGCAGACCATTTACACTAATGACCTGGATTGCGGTTCGTTTGTCGCGGATACCCTGCGTATCGATCCCACCCGCACCAAGCTGGAAGCTCTGGTCGAAATTTATCGCATGATGCGACCCGGCGAGCCGCCGACAAAAGAAGCCGCCGAAAACCTGTTTAATAACCTGTTTTTCTCCGCCGAACGTTATGACCTCTCTGCGGTTGGCCGCATGAAGTTCAACCGTCGTCTGGGTCGTGAAGCGATCGAAGGTGAAGGAATCCTTTCTGCTGACGATATTGTTGACGTGTTGCGTACGCTGCTCGATATCCGAAATGGTAAGGGCAACGTGGACGATATTGACCATCTGGGTAATCGTCGTGTGCGCTCGGTGGGTGAAATGGCGGAAAACGCGTTTCGTGTCGGCCTGATCCGGGTAGAGCGCGCGGTGAAAGAGCGCCTGAGCCTGGCTGAGTCAGAAGGTTTGATGCCTCAGGACATGATCAACGCCAAGCCCGTAGCTGCAGCGATCAAAGAATTTTTTGGTTCATCACAACTGTCGCAGTTTATGGACCAGAACAACCCGCTGTCGGAAGTGACGCACAAACGCCGGGTGTCAGCCTTGGGCCCGGGTGGCCTGACGCGTGAACGTGCCGGTTTTGAGGTACGCGATGTTCATCCCACCCATTACGGTCGGGTGTGTCCCATCGAGACGCCGGAAGGGCCTAACATCGGTCTGATCAATAGTCTGGCGACGTATGCTCGCACGAACAATTATGGCTTTCTGGAATCACCTTATCGCAAAGTTGTCGACGGTGCGGTCAGTGATGAGATCGAGTATCTGTCAGCGATCGACGAAGCAAATTATGTTATCGCACAGGCCAGTGCCCCGATCGATGAGAGCGGCAACTTTACCGCAGACATGGTAGATGTTCGTCATCAGAACGAATTTACCAAGACTGCGCCGGAGAACGTCAACTACATGGATGTCTCGCCCAAACAGGTTGTCTCTGTTGCGGCATCGCTGATTCCGTTTCTCGAGCACGATGATGCCAACCGGGCGTTGATGGGTTCTAACATGCAACGCCAGGCTGTGCCCACGCTACGCGCCGAGAAGCCGCTGGTCGGCACCGGTATGGAGCGTGACGTAGCGCGAGACTCGGGCGTTTGTGTCATTGCCAATCGCGGTGGACTTGTCGACAGCGTCGACGCCGGTCGCATCGTCGTACGCGTGTCGGACGAAGAAACAGAAGCGGGTGAAGCCGGTGTGGATATTTACAACCTCACCAAGTTTACCCGGTCCAACCAGAACACCTGTATCAATCAGCGTCCGCTGGTGAAGCCGGGTGACATCATTGCCCGCGGTGATACGTTGGCTGACGGTCCTTCCATCGACATGGGTGAGCTGGCCCTGGGGCAGAACATGCGCATCGCCTTCATGCCCTGGAATGGCTACAACTATGAAGACTCCATTCTGGTGTCAGAGCGGGTTGTGAAAGAGGATCGCTTTACCAGCATCCACATTCAGGAACTGACCTGTATCGCTCGAGATACGAAGCTGGGACCGGAAGAGATCACCTGTGACATCCCCAATGTGGGTGAAGGCGCCCTGAGCAAACTGGATGAATCCGGGATTGTTTATATCGGTGCGGAAGTTGGCGCCGGTGACATTCTGGTCGGCAAGGTTACCCCGAAAGGTGAAACTCAGCTGACCCCCGAAGAAAAACTGCTGCGCGCCATCTTTGGTGAGAAGGCATCTGATGTAAAAGATACCTCTCAGCGAGTGCCAACCAGCGTTAAGGGCACCGTGATTGACGTGCAGGTCTTTACCCGCGATGGGGTAGAGAAAGACCAGCGCGCCAAAGACATTGAGCGCGCCCAGTTGGCGCAGATCCGCAAGGATCTCGACGACGAGTATCGCATTGTTGAAGAGGCCACTTACGAGCGCCTGAGCCGCGCACTGATGGGCCAGCAGGCCGCCAGTGCCCCGGGTCAAAGCAAAGGTCTGGTGATTGACCAAGAATACCTGGGTTCGTTGAGCCTGGATGACTGGTTCAAGATTCGCATGCAGGACGACAGCCTGAATGCCCAGTTGGAGCGCGCTGACGCCCAGCTGCAGGAACGTAAGGCGGCGCTTGACGCCATTTACGCAGACAAGCGGGCCAAGCTTGAGAGCGGTGATGATCTGGCGCCCGGCGTGCTGAAGATTGTGAAGGTTTATCTGGCCATCAAGCGCCGTATTCAACCTGGTGACAAGATGGCGGGTCGGCACGGCAACAAGGGTGTGATTTCGGTCATTATGCCGGTAGAAGACATGCCTTTTGATGAGCGTGGTGAACCGGTCGACATTGTCCTTAATCCTCTGGGCGTGCCGTCGCGCATGAACGTGGGCCAGGTTCTCGAAACCCATCTGGGTTGGGCCGCGCGTGGCGTAGGTGAGCGGATCAATGAAATGCTCGAAGAGCAACGCCAGTCGGCAGATCTGCGCAAATTCCTCAACGAGGTTTATAACAATGTTGGTGACCCCAACGTTGACCTGGACTCGCTGAACGACGATGAAGTTCGCGAGCTGGCCAAGAACCTGCGCGGTGGTGTGCCGATGGCAACGCCGGCTTTCGATGGGGCCACAGAAGCTGAAATCAAGCGCATGCTTGAAGTCGCTGGCTTACCCACTTCGGGACAGGCGCAGCTGTATGACGGGCGAACGGGTGATGCCTTCGACCGGCCGACAACAGTGGGCTATATGTACATGCTGAAGCTTAACCACTTGGTAGACGACAAAATGCACGCGCGTTCTACCGGCTCTTACAGTCTGGTCACGCAGCAACCGCTGGGTGGTAAGGCTCAGTTCGGTGGCCAGCGCTTTGGTGAGATGGAGGTCTGGGCGCTGGAAGCATATGGTGCAGCTTATACGTTGCAGGAGATGCTGACGGTTAAGTCGGACGACGTCACCGGACGTACCAAGATGTATAAGAACATCGTGGATGGCGACTACAAAATGGAGCCAGGCATGCCTGAGTCGTTTAACGTACTAGTGAAGGAGATTCGCTCCTTGGGTATTAACATTGAACTGGAAACTGAATAACAGCCCCGTGGCGCTTAAGTAAAGAGGAGACAAATCTTGAAAGACTTACTTAACTTACTCAAAGCCCAGGGTAACGTAGACGAGTTTGACTCGTTGCGTATTGGGCTGGCCTCACCGGAAATGATCCGCAGCTGGTCGTTTGGCGAGGTGAAGAAACCTGAAACCATCAACTATCGTACGTTCAAACCCGAGCGTGACGGGCTGTTCTGCGCGCGTATCTTTGGCCCGGTCAAAGACTATGAGTGCCTGTGTGGCAAATATAAGCGCCTGAAGCACCGCGGCGTCATCTGCGAAAAGTGTGGCGTTGAAGTGACCCTGACCAAGGTGCGGCGCGAGCGTATGGGCCATATTGAACTGGCTTGCCCAACGGCGCACATCTGGTTCCTCAAGTCGCTGCCGTCTCGCATCGGCCTGCTGTTGGATATGACCCTGCGGGATATTGAGCGAGTGTTGTACTTTGAATCATTTGTGGTCATTGATCCCGGTTTGACCGACCTTGAAGTGGGTCAGCTGCTGACGGACGAAGAGTACTACAGCAAGCTCGAAGAATTTGGCGATGAATTTGATGCCCGTATGGGTGCTGAAGCGATTCAGGAGCTGCTGCTGGCGCTGGATTTGGACGCAGAAATTGCGATTCTGCGCGAAGAGATTCCGGCCACTAACTCTGAAACCAAAATCAAAAAGTTCTCCAAGCGTTTGAAGCTGATGGAAGCTTTTGTCAATTCCGGCAACAAGCCGGAATGGATGGTGATGACCGTGTTGCCGGTGCTGCCGCCCGACCTGCGCCCTCTGGTGCCGCTGGATGGTGGGCGTTTTGCCACCTCTGATCTGAACGATTTGTATCGTCGGGTCATTAACCGCAACAACCGTTTGAAGCGACTGCTGGATCTGGCGGCGCCGGACATCATCGTGCGGAACGAAAAGCGTATGCTGCAGGAATCTGTGGATGCGCTGCTGGATAACGGCCGTCGCGGACGCGCCATTACGGGCTCTAACAAGCGCCCGCTGAAGTCTCTAGCAGACATGATCAAAGGTAAGCAGGGGCGTTTCCGTCAGAACCTGCTGGGTAAGCGAGTAGACTACTCCGGTCGTTCGGTGATTGTGGTTGGACCTACCCTGAAACTGCACCAGTGTGGTCTGCCTAAGAAAATGGCTCTGGAACTCTTCAAGCCGTTTATTTTCGGCAAACTGGAAGAGCGTCAGCTGGCGACCACCATCAAAGCGGCCAAGAAAATGGTAGAGCGTGAAACAGCGGAGGTCTGGGATATCCTGGCTGAAGTGATTCGCGAACATCCGGTGCTGCTCAATCGTGCGCCCACTCTTCATCGTCTGGGTATTCAGGCGTTTGAACCGGTGCTGATTGAAGGTAAGGCGATTCAGCTGCATCCATTGGTGTGTACGGCGTACAACGCGGACTTCGACGGTGATCAGATGGCGGTTCACGTGCCCCTGACGCTCGAAGCGCAGTTGGAAAGCCGAGCGTTGATGATGTCGACCAACAACATCCTTTCCCCGGCCAGTGGCGAGCCGATTATTGTGCCCTCCCAGGATGTGGTGCTGGGCGTGTACTACATGAGCCGCGAGAAAGTGAATGCGCGCGGTGAGGGTTCCGTGTTTGCTGACGCAGAAGAAGTGCATCGTGCTTACCACGCCGGTCAGGTTGATCTGCACGCCAAAGTGAAGGTTAGAATCGAAGAGCATCTGGTGGCGGATGATGGCCAGCTGAATGCGACGCGTAAGTTGTATGACACCACGGTTGGCCGTGCGCTGTTGTACAACATTGTGCCCAGACGTCTGCCTTTCAGCATGGTCAACAAGCCAATGGACAAAAAGTCCATTTCCAATCTGATCAACGATTGTTATCGCACCTGTGGTCTGAAAGACACGGTTATTTTTGCGGACCAGCTGATGTACACCGGGTTTGCGCATTCCACCGCGTCCGGCTCGTCTATTGGTGTTGAAGACTTTGTTATTCCCAAGGATAAGGTGGAGATCATTGAGTCCGCTGAGGCTGAAGTCACCGAGATCGAATCGCAATACGCGTCTGGTCTGGTGACGCAGGGTGAAAAGTACAACAAAGTGGTCGATATCTGGTCGCGTGCCAACGACCTCGTTGCGCGGTCGATGATGGAAGGTATTTCCCAGGAAGCGGTGACCAATCGCGATGGTGAAGAAGAGCATCAGGCTTCGTTCAACTCAGTGTATATCTATGCTGACTCCGGCGCCCGGGGTTCACCCGCGCAGATCCGTCAGTTGGCGGGTATGCGTGGCCTGATGACGCGACCTGACGGCAGCATCATCGAAAATGCAATTACCGCTAACTTCCGCGAAGGGTTAACGGTAAACGAGTACTTTATCTCCACGCACGGTGCCCGTAAGGGTCTGGCCGATACGGCACTGAAGACTGCCAACTCCGGTTATCTGACCCGACGATTGGTTGATGTGGCGCAGGACGTCGTGATCACTGCGGTTGACTGCGGTACCGACCAGGGACTCTATACCACCGCGATCATCGAAGGTGGTGACGTGGTCGAACCGCTGGGTGCACGCGTACTTGGCCGGGTTGTGGCGCAGGACGTGCTGGACAGTGACGGCAAGACAGTGCTGATCCCTGCCGGTACGATGCTCGATGAAGCCTGGGTCGACAGCCTGGAAGAGCTGGGTGTGGACGAAATCTGGGTGCGCAGCGCCATTACCTGTGAAGTTTCGTATGGCGTGTGTGCGAAGTGTTACGGACGTGACCTGGCACGCGGCCATGAGGTGAACGTGGGTGAGAGTGTGGGCGTTATCGCTGCACAGTCTATCGGTGAGCCGGGTACTCAGTTGACCATGCGTACCTTCCATATTGGTGGTGCAGCGTCTCGGGCAACGGCTATTGACAATATTCAGGTTAAACACGGCGGCACGATTCGTCTGCATAACCTGAAGACGGTAACCCGAGAATCCGGAGAACTGGTGGCAGTTTCGCGCTCTGGTGAAATAGCCGTCGCTGATGACCATGGCCGTGAGCGCGAGCGGTACAAGCTGCCTTATGGTGCGGTGATCTCCGTTGCGGAAGAAGATCTGGTGGAAGCGGGTCAGGTGATCGCACAGTGGGATCCGCATACACACCCGATTGTTGCTGAAGTGGGTGGTGTGGTGCAGTTCCACGAAATGGAAGAGGGATTGTCAGTGAATCGTCAGACAGACGAACTCACGGGCCTGACCAACATCAGCGTGCTGGATCCAAAAGACCGCCCCAGTGCGGCCAAAGATCTCCGCCCCGCAGTGCGATTGTTCGACGGTAAGGGTAACCAGGTGAATCTGCCGGGTACCGATGTGCCGGCTAACTACTATTTGCCGAACAGCGCGATTCTCAATCTGGAAGACAATTCGCAGATCGGTGTGGGTGACATCATCGCCCGGGTACCTCAGGAAGGTTCCAAAACACGTGACATCACGGGGGGTCTGCCCCGGGTGGCGGACTTGTTTGAAGCGCGTAAACCGAAGGAGCCAGCCATTCTGGCAGAAGCGACAGGTGCGGTGAGCTTTGGTAAAGAAACCAAAGGTAAGCGGCGTCTGGTGATTACGCCTGCGGAAGGTGATGCGGTTGAAACCCTGATTCCCAAGTGGCGCAATATCGGTGTATTCGACGGCGAACAGGTAGAGCGTGGTGAGGTTGTGTGTGAAGGTCCGCCCAGCGCACACGACATTCTGCGTCTGAAAGGTGTGGCTGAACTTGCCAAGTACATCGTTAATGAGATCCAGGAGGTGTATCGCCTCCAGGGTGTCACCATTAACGATAAGCACATTGAGGTTATTGTGCGGCAGATGCTGCGCAAGGTAGAAGTGCAGAGCTCAGGTGAATCCGATCTGATTCGTGGCGAGCAGCTCGAATACACCCGCATTCGCGCCATTAATGAGGCACTTGCGGAAGAAGGTAAAGAGCCGGCTCAGTTCCAGCGCATTCTGCTGGGAATTACCAAGGCGTCTTTGGCGACAGAGTCCTTTATCTCTGCTGCATCGTTCCAGGAAACCACCCGGGTGTTAACCGAAGCTGCGGTAACCGGCAAGCAGGATTGGCTGCGCGGTCTCAAAGAGAACGTTGTTGTCGGCCGTCTGATTCCTGCGGGTACGGGCCTAACCTATCACCAGGACCGGAAGAAACGCCGCGAAGAAGAGGTGCAGGCAGGCCAGGGTCCATCTGCAGAAGAGGTGGAACAGGCGCTCACCGCTGCGTTGTCAGCCAGCGATGACGCGGCTGATGAAACCGGCGGCGGCGAAGAGTAGCAAGGAATTGACCGCCCGGCTTATGTCGGGCGGTCATGCCGCCTGTGCAGACGGCGTTTAGTACTTGTTTTAGCCATGGGCTGCGATTAAACTTCGCCGCCCGATTCGCAAGGCTTAAAAAAGCGGGCTTTGAAAAAAGCAGGCCTTAGTAAAAAGTTAGAGGTTAGCTAAGAGGTTATGGCAACAATCAGCCAGTTGGTTCGTAAACCACGTAAGCGTAAGGTAGAAAAGAACATCGTTCCGGCTCTGCAGGCGTGTCCCCAGCGTCGCGGTGTTTGTACGCGCGTATATACCACGACGCCGAAAAAACCCAACTCTGCTCTGCGCAAAGTGTGCCGAGTGAGATTGACCAATGGTTATGAGGTGACGTCCTACATTGGTGGTGAAGGTCACAATCTGCAGGAGCACTCTGTTGTGCTGATTCGCGGCGGAAGGGTTAAAGATCTCCCCGGTGTGCGTTATCACACCATCCGCGGCACACTGGATACTTCGGGGGTAGCCGATCGTAAGCAGGGACGTTCCAAATACGGCACGAAACGGCCTAAATAGAACAACAACTAAATCAGATAGTAGAACAAAAATATTTCTCAGTAAGGCCCCGGCTTAAGCTTGGGGGTGACCTGAAGCAAGGAGAACACGATGCCACGACGCAGAGTAGTCGCAAAGCGGGAAGTACTTCCCGATCCAAAATTCCACAATCAGACTGTAGCCAAATTTATCAACCACGTGATGGTCAGTGGCAAGAAAGCCGTGGCTGAGCGAATTGTCTATGGTGCCTTCGACCGCATTCAGGAGCGCGACAGCTCTGATCCGGTTGAGGTATTTGAAAATGCGCTGGAAGCCATTGCGCCTCTGGTAGAGGTCAAATCTCGCCGAGTGGGCGGTGCGACGTATCAGGTACCGGTTGAAGTGCGTGCCTCGCGACGCACTGCACTCGCCATGCGCTGGCTGGTAGAAAGTGCGCGGGCTCGCAGTGAGAAGTCCATGGCAGCACGCCTGGCTGGCGAGCTTATGGATGCTGCCGAAGGACGCGGTGCGGCGGTGAAGAAGAAAGAAGACACTCACCGCATGGCAGATGCCAACAAGGCATTTGCGCACTATCGTTACTAGCCTGTTGCCGCAGCACGCCTGAGTCTGCAGCACAACAGCTCATACAGCCGGTAACGCATCATGCCTAGAACAACGCCTATCTCAAGATATCGCAATATCGGCATTGTGGCGCACGTGGACGCGGGAAAAACCACGACCACTGAGCGTGTGTTGTTCTACACCGGTTTGTCGCACAAAATCGGCGAGGTGCATGACGGCGCTGCCACCATGGACTGGATGGAGCAGGAGCAGGAACGCGGTATCACCATCACTTCTGCAGCCACTACCTGTTTCTGGCGTGGCATGAACCAGCAGTATGACGAGCACCGGATCAACATTATTGATACGCCGGGACACGTTGATTTCACCATTGAAGTTGAGCGCAGCTTGAGAGTACTTGATGGTGCTGTGGTTGTGTTCTGCGGTACCTCCGGCGTAGAACCGCAATCCGAAACCGTCTGGCGGCAGGCCAATAAATACGAAGTGCCGCGCATGGTTTTTGTGAACAAGATGGACCGCCAGGGTGCGGACTTCCTGCGGGTGGTTGAGCAAATTCGTGACCGGTTGGGCTCAACCCCTGTGCCGATTCAACTGGCGATTGGCGCTGAAGAGAATTTCCGTGGTGTCGTCGACCTGATCAAAATGAAGGCGATCCTCTGGAACGAGGATGACCAGGGCCTCACCTACGCGGAAGAAGATATTCCCGCCGATATGCAGGAAGCGGCAACGCACTGGCGTGAAGTGCTGATCGAAAGTGCTGCTGAAGCCAACGAAGAATTGATGGAAAAGTACCTTGAAACTGAAGAACTCAGCGTAGAGGACATCAAAACCGGATTGCGGCAGCGCACCCTGGCCAATGAGATTGTTCCCGCATTGTGTGGATCGGCCTTCAAGAACAAGGGCGTGCAGGCCATGCTGGACGCAGTGGTGGAATATCTACCGGCACCTACCGAAGTGAAAGCGATCGAAGGTACCTTGAATAGTGGCGATACCGATAGCCGTCCGGCTGACGATGACGCCCCCTTTGCCGCGTTGGCATTCAAGATTGCCACCGACCCCTTTGTGGGCACGTTAACCTTTTTCAGGGTCTATTCCGGCGTGCTCAGTACCGGTGATCAGGTATTTAATCCAATCAAAAATCGCAAAGAGCGGATTGGCAGGATGGTGCAGATGCACTCCAATAACCGCAATGAGATCAAAGAAGTCCGGGCGGGAGATATTGCCGCTGCCATTGGTTTGAAGGACGTCACTACAGGTGAGACTTTATGCGCTCAGCACAAACCTATCACGCTGGAGCGGATGGAGTTTCCTGAGCCGGTGATCTCTGTGGCGGTAGAGCCGCGTTCGGTCGCAGATCAGGAAAAAATGGGCGTTGCGCTTGGCAAGTTGGCTCAGGAAGATCCTTCGTTCCGGGTCGAGACCGACGACGAGACCGGACAGACCATCATTTCCGGAATGGGTGAGCTGCACCTGGACATTATTGTTGATCGAATGAAACGCGAATTCAGCGTTGAGGCTAACATTGGCAAGCCTCAGGTGGCGTATCGCGAAACCATTCGTGCGTCGGTGGAACAGGAAGCCAAATTCGTGCGTCAAACCGGTGGGCGGGGTCAGTTTGGTCACGTATGGCTCAAGCTAGAACCGTATCGGGATGAAGAAGGTGGTTTCGCCTACGAGTTTGTTGATGAGATCAGCGGTGGCGTGATTCCGCGGGAATACATCCCTGCCGTGAATAAGGGTGTTCAGGAACAGATGCAGAACGGCGTGCTTGCCGGGTATCCCTTGATCGGCGTGCGCGCGACGCTCTTCGACGGCTCATTTCATGATGTTGATTCTTCGGAAATGGCGTTCAAGATCGCCGGTTCAATGGCCCTGCGCGAAGGTGCGCAAAATGCTGACGCGGTGCTGCTTGAGCCAGTTATGAGTGTTGAAGTAGTGACTCCTGAAGAATATATGGGTGACGTTGTGGGCGACCTGAACCGGCGGCGCGGTTTGATCAACGGCATGGACGAAAATCCAGCTGGCAAGGTAGTGCGCGCTGATGTACCGCTTTCGGAAATGTTTGGATATTCGACAGACCTGCGTTCTTCAACTCAGGGGCGGGCAACCTACACAATGGAATTCAGCGACTACGCTGAGGTACCGGACGCAATTACCGAGCGAATTACCAATCGGTAGCAGATATCTAATTAGTTAATCCCCAAGGACAATTAAGATGGCCAAAGAGAAATTTGAAAGAACGAAGCCACACGTGAATGTGGGCACGATTGGACACGTAGACCACGGTAAGACGACGCTGACAGCGGCGTTGACGAAGGTCTGTGCGGAAGCGTATGGGGGTGAAACCCGGGAC
>JBCCUW010000088.1:0-11242 GCA_039196385.1 Pseudomonadota bacterium | reverse complement strand
GGTTTGCTCGCTGGCCATTGTTGCCAGCGGTGCAAACTGCTGGCTTGCTGTGCCTAAGCGTTCCCAGGCCATGTTGTGCAGCGGGTTCTGCGAACGCCAGCTGTGAAAGGCATGTCGCTCCTGTTCATTGATCTCACCGGATTCAAATTTGACCAGCCATTGAATCGCTTCAGCGACTTGTTGATTGGAGGGATTGCCGTGGCTCATTAAGTTACTCGTAAAGCACGCTGTAGCAGTTCAACATAGCGCGCCCCATGGCCTTCTGGACAACATTCACCGAAATCCCTAGCGCATCAGCAATCTCTTTGTACTTCAGACCATCCAGCCTTGCCAGCAGGAAGACTTGTCTGTCCCGATCGGATAGTCCGTCAACGACCGCGGCTAACCGGGCCAGCGTGTCAATAATCAGTTGTTGTTCCTCGGGTGACGCGACAATGGGCTCGGGTTGGTTGGCCAGTGTGTCAAGATAGGCTTTCTCCAGCGCCTGGCGGCGCCAGTGGTTGAATAGCAAGCCTCTCGCCATGCTGCTTAGGTAGGCGCGGGGTTCCCTGAGCGATTGCGCTTGCGCGGGTGCCCGACGCATCAGCCTGAGGAAGGTGTCTTGCGCAAGATCTGCCGCAGTTTCCGAGCAACCCAGGTGCCGATGGAGCCAACCGCGCAGCCAGCCATGATGGTCGCGATAAATACTGGCAACGGTTTGCGGGTTGGTACTGGAGGTCATAGCGGTGACGGACTGCAGCCATTCATGAACGTCCGACACCGTATCTGAAATGAGAATTGTTATCAATTGATGCGGGTAGGGCGCGGTAGAGTAATTCACAGACCGCCCGGTGGGTTTGCTGCTCGATAGGAGAATGAGATGCATTTGCATTCGTTGGTTTGCGTATTTTATGCTGCCGACCTCTTGGAGGTGAATCATGCAAACCGGCGATACGTCGCTCGAGACTTCGCTAGAAGCGTTGTACATAGAACACCACGGCTGGCTGATTGGTTGGATAAACAAGCGCGTCAGTTGCTCGGAGCAAGCCCGTGACTTTGCGCAGGACACTTTTCTGCGCGTGACAAAACAGCGCCAGCAGATCAGCAATCTGCGCCGACCGCGCGCTTACCTGAGCAGCATCGCCCGTAATCTACTCGTTGACTGGTTTCGCCGACGCAGTATCGAGCAGGCTTATTATGAAACGCTGGCGCAGCAGCCTGAGGGTTATGAGATTTCTGCCGAGGAGCGCTGCGCAATCGTTGAAACGCTTTACGCAATCGACTTGATGCTGAGTCAGCTCAGCGAACGCCGTCGTACGATCTTTTTGCTGGCGCAAATGGATGGCCTGAAGTTTGTCGACATTGCTCGACGCCTGCGGCTATCCGTGACCACCGTGCGCAAACACTATATTGCGGCGTTGACGCAGTGTCTGTTGTTGTCTGAGGAATAAGGGTGGCAACGGACGCTGACGCGGAGCTTCTCCAGGTTGCTGCAACTTGGTATGCAGATCTGCGCGAATCGGACAATCCGCAGGAAGTCCGTCGCGCCCACCGGCGCTGGCTCAACGAAAATCCAAGGCATGAATGGGCTTGGTCAAAAGTACTCAAGCTGCAGGGTGCCTTAAGTCACGCAGATCTTGAGGATGCAGCTGCCATTCTGGATAAGGCGCGCCTCTCCAGGCGACAATCGATCAAACTCCTCTCTACGCTTTTGGCACTTGGGGTTGGAGGTGCTGGCTGGCAGCACACTCAGCGCGGTGGCATAGGGGAGCGTTTCGCCAGTCACCGGACAGGTTCCAGGGAATGGGCGAGCACCACGCTGGCTGATGGCACACACATGCATCTGAACGTTGCAACCAGTGTAAACGCTGTCTGGAGTGCACAAGCGAGACAGCTTTCTCTATATCGAGGTGAGATCGAAATCACCACAGCCAAAGATCCGCGACCTCTGTTTGTACAGACAAAACACGGAACCGTGCGTGCGCTGGGTACTCGATTCCTGGTCAGGACTGAGAGAGACTTAACTCAGGCGACGGTGCTGGCAGATTCTGTTGAAGTGACAACGCAATCGATTCCGAGCCGGCGCGTCACGCTTGAAACCAATCAGACGTTGACTTTTTCCCAGCAGCATTCGGGTGATATTGAACCCGTGCAGGGTGATCCTGCGGCATGGACCAGACGACAACTGATCGTCAGCAATTGGCCCTTGGACAAATATCTGGATGAATTGGCACGCTACCATCCAGGTGTGTTGAGTTATCAGGCGGATGTTGCAGCACTGCGAATTTCTGGGGCCTTCTACCTGAATGACACACCCGTTCTCCTCGACAGTCTTACAACGACACTGCCGGTGCGTATTCGCCGGCTTACGCCCTACTGGACCAGAGTGGAATTCGCGGGTCCATAGAAATTGTTGTTCTGTGCACCATCGAGGTTGCAGATTTCGTTTCTCATTCGACTCTAGTAGAGAGAGCCATCACAAGGCGTCTCAGCTACTCCCGAATCAGGAAACGTTATGTATTCTTTACCAAAATTCGCGCCGAGACTGGTACTGCTGGTAAGCCTTGGGTTGACCTTAGCAATGCGCGCAGAAGCGCAGGAGACTGCGCTGTACAGTATTCCCGCGGGCTCGCTGGAAGTTGTTATCGCCACCTATTCTGCGCAATCCGGCGTCAGCGTGTCTTTTACGCCGGATGTGGTGCAAGGCAAACAGTCGAACGGGTTGGTGGGTCGGTATGCGGCCGAAGAAGCGCTGATTTTGCTTTTGTCCGAGTCCGGTGTCGCAAGCCGCTTCACCAGCGATAAGACTGCAACGCTGTTAATACCAGCCGTTTCCAGTGGGCCTGTGGTGCTGGCGCCTATCCAGGTCAGAGGTGAATTGATAGAACGGGATCTGCAGGACACGCAGACCAGTGTTGCCGTGGTGACGGGTGGCGAGTTGGAGCGTCGCAGCGACGATAACTTTGAAGATCTGCTCGAGCGTGTTGCCGGTGTGTCGGTGTCCAACGGAGACCTGGAGATGTCGATCCGGGGTGTAAACCAAAGTGGGCCGGGAGCGGGTGGTGGACCCGCCATTTCGATCAATGTCGACGGCGCCAGCATTACCGGCATTACCCGCATGAACATTGCTGATTTTTCCACGTGGGACCTTGAGCAGGTGGAGATTTTACGCGGCCCTCAATCCACGCAAACTGGCAGGAATGCGTTGGCAGGCGCTGTTGCCATTCGATCAGTCGACCCGCACTTTGACCGGGAATTCAAGTTGCGTACCGAGGCGGGCAATGCAGATACCTTACAGGGCGCAGTTGCCGCCAATCTACCCTTGGTCAAAGATTTACTGGCTTTGCGCTTTTCCGTGGATCATGAGGAGACGGACGGCTTTGTTACGGGGGAGAACATTGCAGGAGATGACTACGACTCTGAAGAGAGAACGACTTACCGGGCGGCGGTGCGATTTGATCCCACGGAGCATCTTTCTGCGATCTTGAAGTACACGCGTTTTGAAACCGAGGACGGTTCTGGCGCGGTAGACGCATCGCTGTTTCCAGGTAGAAGGGTGACCTTTGAGACAGTGCAGGAACGACTTAACATGGAAACGGACTCCTTCAACCTGCGCCTGGCATACATAATTAATGATGCGTTTCGGGTGGAGAGTGAAACCAACTACTTTGAAAACGACACCGAATTCAGAATACCCACCGGGCTCGACGACAGCAATGGGCGCAACTTTGAGCAGGAAATCAAACTGTTCTACGCAGGTGCACGGCATCGGGGCGTGCTGGGTGCTTATTACACTGACCTTTCAAGCGGAGGTACTCTAAGCGGCACCTTCCCAGCGTTCTTTTTTGTTCCGGGTGCACCGGCTGATGCTCTGCTTCAGTTTGGTTTCGGCGGAGACAGCGAAGTCACTAATTATGCTGTATTTGGTGAATTTGAAATGCAGCTTCACTCAGACTTCAAATTGATTGCCGGATTTCGCTATGACCGGGAGGAGAACGACAATTTGAGCTCGTCGTCGCTCAGCAGTGATGACCCTGACGTTGCGGCGCAGTTACCCCCACCCACTGCACCGATCGCGCTTTCCGCAAGTTTCGAGGCGTTTTTACCCAAAATTGGCGTGGTCTACGCGGTTAATCCAGACGTGAGTCTGAGTTTTACCGCGCAACAAGGTTATCGGGCGGGTGGCGCGGCACTGAACTTCTTCGGCGATGAATACGAGTTCGACCCCGAGCTGACCTGGAACTACGAACTTGCGTTTCGATCGAACTTGCGGAACGGTCGGCTTGTGATCAACGCCAACGCGTTCTACACGGACTGGAATGATCAGCAGGTCAGCGAACAAGGACCCTCTGGCAATACGCTGGATGTCATTACGGTCAATGCGGGAGAATCAAGAATCATCGGGGGTGAAATTGACGTTCGTAGTGTGCCCATCACCGGTTTGGAAGTGCATGCCTCAGTTGCCTATGCGGACACGGAGTTTACCGATTTTGTTACTGGCGGCACGGTCTTTACCGGCAATGAGTTCCCCTACGCGCCCAAGCTCACCGCTGCACTCGGCGTGGAATATGCTTTTCGCAGCGGGGTGTTTGTCGCCGCTGATGCGAGTTATACCGACGGGTCCTTCCGGGACATACAAAACACAGCAGACTTGGACAACAAAAGTCGATACCTGTTGAACGCGCGAATCGGCTATGAAAGTGATCGGTGGAGCGTGTTTGCTTACGTGACTAATCTCACGGATGAAGATTACTGGAACCGGCGCGACGCGAATGGTACGTTGCGTCCCGGCGATCCGCGACAGTATGGAATTGTTGGGCAACTCCAGCTGTAGAGCGATCGGTTGAAGAAGTGCTAAAAAGCTTCTGTATGTCTCACGCTTTGCCGGTAGCGTTAGATACCAGAAGCTCAAGGCAAGCCTTGAGGCCCCGTTTTTGTCCCCTGGCTGGTTTTGATAAACCGGTCACCTCGAATCCCCGCAAGAAGTTCAGCACAATTTCTGCTAACACGGTGGGCTGTGCTGCGCCTAGACGGGCGAGATGGGTGGTAAGAGAATCTCTCATCGCCTGATCCCAATCATCGAGCAGTTCGGCAATTTCCTGGTCCCGGGCAGCATACAGAACCATCTCGTACTCGGCCTGGAGCATCGCCTGGTCTGCAAACTCACGACT
The DNA here is from genome assembly GCA_039196385.1 of Pseudomonadota bacterium. Lineage (GTDB taxonomy): Bacteria > Pseudomonadota > Gammaproteobacteria > Pseudomonadales > Azotimanducaceae > UBA4421. Next base: position 6,092 of record JBCCUW010000088.1, on the reverse strand, counting down.
GATCCAGTTCGTCATGCCCTTGACGAAGTCCTCTGTTGACTCGATTGGGAATGCCTCAAGGTGGGCATCCAAAGCATGGCGGGTATTGCTGATGTAGAGATTAAAGGCCTCACGAAGCAAGTGCTCGCGCGAATCAAAGTAGTAAGTGGTTGAGCCAAGTGGAATCCCTGCGCGTTCCGCGACCCGCCTGTGGGTGACGGAGTCCACACCACCTTCCGCAATCATCTCCAGCGTTGTTTTGAGAATGATGCCGCGCCGCTCCTCACCTCTTGCCTGGCTGCCAATCTTTTTGGTTTGAGAAGCTTTGCGTTGGGTAGAAATCTTTTGAGCAGAAATAGTGCTGGCCTTTTGAATCAAAACATGTACTATAGTACATATATGAGTCAGCTAATGCAATCACAATTGCTACAAAGCGAGAACCAAAACATGCAAGTTACCGAAAACAAACGCCTGCTGGCGCGAGCTCAACGGGTCATTCCAAACGGTATGTACGGCCACGAATCAACCGGTCTTCTGCCGTCCGTGACACCGCAGTTCTTTGCCAAAGCACAGGGCACTTACCTTTGGGACTATGATGGCAATCAGTTTATCGATCTCATGTCCGCCTACGGGCCGAATTTGTTTGGTTATGCCCATGAACAGATTGATGCCGCTTACGTGAATCAGCTAAAGCTAGTAGATGCAGCAACCGGGCCTTCGGGGGTGATGGTTGAGTTGGCTGAGCGCTTTGTGGATCAGATTGACCATGCAGACTGGGCGATGTTCTGCAAAAACGGTACGGATGCCACCTCGATGGCACTGATGACCGCACGCGCCTACCGGGGTAAGAAAAAAGTACTTTTTGCATCAGGAACCTATCACGGCGCAGCCCCATGGTGTACGCCGCTGCCCACGGGGACGGTTCCCGAGGACCGTGCGCATTTTGTGTATCACCGCTACAACGATCTGGAGAGTCTGGCAGAAGCGGCGGCACAGTGTGGTGATGATCTGGCCGGTGTATTTGTGACCCCGCATCGACATGAGGTGGTAGCTGATCAGCAGCGACCAGACCTTGAGTATGCAAAAGCGGTGCGTGCACTGTGTGACGAAAAAGATGCGCTGCTTATCATAGATGATGTCCGTGCGGGCTTTCGCATTGCGCGCGATTCAAGCTGGTCAGCCTTGGGTGTCTCACCGGACCTGTCTTCCTGGGGGAAAGCGATCGCCAATGGACATTGCATCTCTGCGCTGGTCGGATCTGAAAAGGCCCGGCAGGCTGCAGGAAGCATCTATGTCACTGGTTCATTCTGGTTTGCAGCCGCTCCTATGGCAGCTTCGCTCGAAACACTGTCTCTCATTCGCGATACGGATTACTTAGAGCGCACAGTCACTTTGGGTGACAAATTAAGAGATGGACTATCTGAAGTTTGTAACACTTACAGTCTTCCTGTCAGCCAGACCGGACCTTCACAAATGCCGCTGATCCTATTCAACGATGAGCACGGTAAGCGTGATCCCCGACTGACCTATGCGTTTGCTGATGGAATGATTCGTGGCGGTGTCCATTTCCATCCGTTTCATAACATGTTTATCAATGCAGCGATGACTGATCAGGATATTGACCAGATTGTTGGCGTCGCGGAAGGGGTGGCCAAGTCGCTCTGCAAGCAGGGGCCGCCTGAGCTGGATCCAGGGATTGATGCGTTCTTCAAGATGGCCGCAAGTTAGATGTCTGTACCCTGGTTCTATCCAGACAAGGTCAGCGCCGCCCCTGGCGATGTAGTTACGTTGTTTGCCAGTGCAGAACAATCCCCATGTGAGCTGATTGTCCGGCGCGAAGGGCTTGCATCGCGAGAGGTTAAGCGTGTCCCGGGTATCGAAGTGGATGCGCATGCTATACCGGAGCATGCGGATCGTAATGGCTGCGGGTGGCCAGCCGCCTGCCGTCTGGAAATTGAAGCAGACTGGACCTCCGGTTACTACGACTTGGAAATGGTCGATTCGCAGGGTGGATCAACGCACCATTTCATCTGTGTCCGCACAGGGTCATCCCTCACCTCGGCCAGGGCGGTCATTATCCTGTCAACGAATACCTACACCGCGTACAACTACTGGGGTGGTTCTAATGCCTACGCCGATGTTGAAGGCCTTTTGGACAGAAAGGTATCGCCGGACGAATCCCGTGCGGGTGCCATTGCGCAGCTTTCCAGAATGCGCCCCTACCCGCAAAATCTGATTTATCCGCCGGAAGGTGTACCTCGTCTTGTTAACTACACCCCTCGTGGGCTGAATGAAACACCGATACCGGGTGATCCATCGTGGTACCGCCAGCACCGCCTGTCGCCTTACGACGGCTCCGCTTGCTTTATGCGTAAGTGGGAGCACGTGTTTGTGACCTGGTGTGAGCAACACAATATCGAACTGGACTATCTGACTGATCACGACTTTTTGAACGGCGGCGAAGAATTGCTCGGCAAATATGCCTGTGTGTTGGTGGTTGGTCACAGTGACTACTGGTCGCGCGCACAGCGCAACGCGATTGATGATTTTGTTGACGGTGGTGGCCACCTCGCCGTTTTTTCCGGAAACACCTGCTACTGGACAGTGCGCTGGGATGAGGATGGCCTAACCATGGTGACCTACAAGACGAAAGGTGAACAGGATGATCCTGTCTGGGCCAATCCGGATACTCGCCCCGAAGCCACCCACCTTTGGTCACACCCGGTGTTCGAACAACCCGAAGCAAAATTGCTGGGGCTGTCTTTTCTGTATGGGGGTTATCATCGTTTGGCGATGTGTGCTGCTCGGGGTGCGGGCGGCTACACCATCTATGACGATCAACACTGGTCTTTAGAAGGTGCCGATCTTTTCTATGGTGATGTGCTGGGTGCCGATTTGCCATTAATCGGATACGAAAACGATGGCTGCCTGATACAGATTGGTGGCGATGGTCTGCCGCAACCCGGTGGGGTAGGCGTTCCCGAAAACCTTGAAATTATTGGGCTAGCACCGGCCACACTGTACGAAAGCGAGCGTAGCCCATATCCCAAAATGATCCCTAAAGAAGATGTCGAAGTGCTCGCCCAAATTGCGCATGGGGCGTCTGATGATCAGGCAGTGGAGCGCCTTGCGCGGGGTCATGCCGTTATGGCGAGCTTTCGGCGCAACGAAGGAGAAGTTTTTAACGCGGGAACAACCGAGTGGGTGCATGGATTAGACGCCGGCGACCCCTTTGTAGAACGAATCACAATGAACGTACTCAAGCGCTTTCACGCTGCTTGAGCAATTTACTCACTTCTGACACAGGATAGTTAAATGACGCAGAAGCACATAGATATAAACTCCTCAGCGGGTGTCCTAATTGAAGCAGAAGAATTCGACAACTACGGTGGTTGGGTGCTCGATTCCCAATTTGAAACCCTCATGGGTTCGCCTTATCTGCTGGCACACGGTTTGGGTGAGCCGGTTGAGGACGCGACGACTACTGTTGAACTTAAGCATGCGGGCTCCTACGGTATCTGGGTACGGGCTAAAGATTGGGTGCCTGGCCATCACCCGGGTCGATTTGAGCTGTCGCTGAATAACAAGCGATTAGAAACCGAGTTTGGCGCTAACGATCAGGACTGGTCTTGGCAATACGCTGGAAATGTGGATCTCGACGCTGGACCGTTGCATCTAACGCTGCACGATCTCACCGGCTTCTGTGGCCGATGTGATGCTATTTTTCTCAGCGCTGATGGTACTGAGCCACCTAATGAAGTTAATGAACAAAGCCGCGCGTGGCGCAAGGTGATGCGGGGTCTGCCGGCTGAACCTGCTGATGCCGGTGCGTATGATGTGGTTGTAGTCGGTGGTGGCATTTCTGGATGTGCCGCAGCGCTTGCAGCGGCTCGTCTGGGTAAACAGGTTGCACTGATACACGACCGTCCCGTCCTGGGTGGAAACGCGAGCAAAGAGATCGGTCTGATGCCCCGGGGCGCGCAAGGTGCGCTTCTACAGGAGTTGTCGCAAAGAACACCCGACGGTGATCTGGTTGCGTTCCGGCTGTTGGAGGCTGAACCGACAGCGACGGTATTTCTTGAGCATCGTGTCATTTCGACAGAGGTCGTGAACAGCAAAATTGTTTCGGTTGATGCAATCGAAGCCCGCTCCGGCCGTGAATATCGACTGACAGGCAGCATGTTTATCGACACCAGTGGTGTGGCGCGTCTCGGGTTGCTGGCGGGTGCTGAGACCATGTATGGGCGAGAGGCTAAGTCTGAGTACAACGAGTCGTACGCGCCTGATGAAGCGGATGATATGCATCACGGCAACACGCTGTTCTTCCGCACGGGCATGTTGGAAGCGCCAAAACCTTTTCCCGAAGTGCCCTGGGCCGTGGAGATCGCCAAAGACTACGCCAATCTTAGTGGCCAGCTGATTGAGCCTGGGCTGGAGAATGGGCCCGGACCAAAGGCAGGGAACAATCCGAATACACCTGTGTTCCAGTTTAAAGACTTCCAGGATATGGAAGGGGATGATGATGTCCCGGCAACACACTTCTGGGAATATGGTCAGTGGTTGGATCCATACACAGAGTGCGAGCACATTCGTGATTACCTCATGTGCGCGTTGTTCGGCACGTTTTCGAACGTCAAGCGCATGGAACCGGAAAAACACGCCAACTTATCTTTTGAGTGGATGGCTCACGTGCCTGCTCAGGGTGAATTTCACCGCTATCGTGGTGATCATGTACTGACCGAGAACGATATACGTGAGCACACCGTGTTTGACGATGCCATCATTGCGAATGATGGTTCGTTCTGTATCCACTGTGCGTGGGACAAAGATGAAGAAGCTCCTTACGACTTCCGCATAAAAGACTGGATCTGGGATTCGCGTGATCGCACGCCCTATGCAATCCCTTTCCGCTGCCTGTACTCGGCAAATATCGACAATCTGCTGTGTGCAGGGAAACATATCAGTGTGTCGTCTGTGGCCAGCACCTCAACCAAGTTTATGGGTAACGGCGCACAACACGGTGTTGCTACCGCGGCGGCCGCGTCGTTGTGCATTCAATTTGATGTATCCCCGCGAGAGCTGCGTGACAAGCATCTGGACGAGCTGAAGCTGCTGATGCACGAGCTGACGCACACCGATCACGATCTGGGCCACAATCCACCGGAACGGAAATTTGAGTCGGTATTTACATAGCCGTTAAGTTAAGCGGTAGTTGATTTGGTGGCGTAGTCACGCTGCTCTGCCACGGCTCTCCAGGCCGCATCAAAAGCGCCGTCCACGTACGCGCTATATTCAGAATCTGAGTTGGCAATGGAGATGCGGTGGTTTTGCCGCCGCGCCGTAAAGTGAGGTGAATCCGGGTCGTCAACGCCAGGCTCACCCAGATGACCGTAAGGGGAATAGGCGTAACCGTGGGTCCACCGATTCACCGTGATTGCTGCAATATCGCGATCGGCGTCAAAACCAAAGGACCCCAACATCGAGTTCATCTGGGCTTTTATCGAGCTTTCGAAGTGCTCGAAAGTTTTCCCGTATAACATTCGCTGGGCGTGCCTGAACAATTCGCGGTCTGATCGCGGATCGTCCTGGTTTGCGAAAGACGGCGCATAAGAAATGTGCATCACAATCGGTTGGTCCGGATCTGGCGAAAACTCGACGCCACCCATGGAGACGGGGAAATCCAGCATCATGTGTGGAAATTCAGTACCCGGCGCGTAAATGCGATCAACACCAGCGTCTCTGAACGCCCGCCAGTTTCTAAGCGCAACGTTGATGTAACACAATGGCGCACGCTCAGCCAAAGCCAGTGCAGCGGTTTGTTCTTCTGGCAGTTCTTCGCAGATGTAAGGTATCACCTGGTTGTTGCAGGCAAGAATAGCGTGTGCGCCGGTCACGCGGACGTGCTTTCCATCCAACACGTAGCTGACATCAACGCCTGATTTATCCGGATTATGCCGGACGTCCACCACAGTCGCATTGAGTCGACACCGCACCTTGTTCTTCGCAACGTCCAAACTGCCATAGTCCATAGGTGATAAGACGATGTCTTCCATACTGTCGCCCTGGAGGACATTTGGAATCATCTTTCTGATCAGGAGCCTGGCCACGCTCGC
>JBCCUW010000087.1:0-11526 GCA_039196385.1 Pseudomonadota bacterium | reverse complement strand
CGCGAACAGGCTTACAAGCTTGTTGAACAGGCACGCCAAACACCATCCGAGGAAAATCTGGACAGGCTGACACAGTGGCGCAGCCAATCACCGCGTCACCAAACCATCATGGCTGCGGCGCAACGGCTTGCGCAGACCATTCCGCAATCGCAGCGCCACGCGCTCAATCGTCGCGAACGCATCGCTCTGTTTTTCGATCTCTTGTGGGCCAGATCCGAGCGTTACGCCGGCACCGCAGGCGTGGCACTGGTCAGCGCCTTCTTAGTCGTGTGGATACTGGTATCGGATGTGTTTCAGGAAGGCCAAGAAGAGCCGGTTGTGGCGCAATTGGCAGAGGAATGGTCTTATCAAACCAGGTATGGACAAAGGCGTGAGGTTGCACTGGCTGACGGATCACAGATTTTGCTCGATTGGGCGACAAAACTGACGGTACGATTCACCTCGGATACACGCCATGTTGCGCTCGCTGGTGGCAACGCTATTTTTACCGTAGAACCGGACGCCTCTCGACCATTCACTGTCGCTGCGGCAGGTGTGACCACCACAGTAACGGGGACCGAGTTTGCGGTCCGCCAGTACGGGCAGACCGTTGAAGTGGGCGTGATCGAAGGTTCAGTCGCCGTCAGCGTTGACCCAGCATCCGGCCAGACCGTCCAACTATCAGCTGCAGAAGTTGTGCGAGCAAACCATGGCACCCTGGGCGAAGTATCCCGCCGCAGCGCGCCAGACATTGGCCTATGGCGAGATGGCGTGATTGTTTTCAGAGCTGAACCTTTCAGAGACGCTCTAGCCATTCTTTCGCCATACAGCCGGCGCGCCATTGATACATCTGCGTTGAACCATGCGTGGCTCAAACCGGTGAGCGGTACCTTCTTTACCGACCGCGCAGATGTGGCGGTTATTTCCATTGCAGAAGCCCAGGGTTTGAAGGTACATCAGGACAACAACGGCACGCTGGTGCTCGCACATCGCGCACCTGCGCACTAACTTTTTTCATCCCGATTTACGGGTTTTGGTGACTCAGGCGGTCTATTTGATTTTTGTCAGCTAGAAGGCCAGCAGACCATGTCATCAATCATTCACCGACCGTTCTTGGCGATATTCTCGCTACTGGGGCTGGCCCTTGCACTCGCGTCACCGGCAACTGTCGCTCAATCCGCAGAGCGGCGTTATGAATTTGATATTCCCGCGCAACCGCTGGGCACCGCGTTGGAACGCTTCTCACAAGTCACCCGACGGCAAGTGGCAGCGAGCAGCTCAGATATTGTAGACATGATCAGCGTAAGTACCTCCGGCACGATGTCCGCGCTGAGCGCTCTGCAACAAATGACCAGCAACAGCGGGCTGGTTGTTGTGCTCATCAACGGGACGGATTTTGCTGTACGGCCCAACGACACACCACCTTCGACGGACAACAACACACCCGGCGTGATGGAGGAGATTGTCGTTTATGGTGAGAATATTCAGCGTCGACTGCTCGACACTAACACTTCGATCAACGTACAAACCCTGGAAGACATTACCCGAAGCAACGACAAAAGAATCGCAGATGTACTGGCTCGGGTGGCTAATGTCAGCGCCAATATCTCAGGTCTGCAGGCATCTTCCTTCAGTGTTCGAGGAATCAGTTCCAGTGGCGTCGGTGGCGCGGGTAACGCCCAGGTTGCCTCTCTGACCGTTGATGGCGCCGCGTTTACCAGCCAGCAACTGGGTCGCGGTTTCAATTCGCTGTTCGACGTGGAACAGATTGAACTGATGCGCGGGCCACAGAGTACCAGCCAGGCGAGAAACTCCCTGGCGGGTGGCATTGTCGTGTCTACGCGTGATCCGGAATTTGAACAACATACTCAGGCCACCGCCTCCTATGGTGATTATGGTATTCATGAGTTAGCAGTGGCGAATACGGGCGCTATCACAGAGCAGTTCGCATATCGCATCGCTCTCCAACGACTGGGATCAGATGGCTTTATTGATAACCCCATCACCGGTGACGACCACAATTTTAATGAGACTGACACCGTCAGGGCAAAACTACTGTACCGCTCGAAGGCCCTGCCGCTGACGATACTGCTGGGGCACACACACGTAGAGGCTGAAGCACGCAACGATTTTGGCCATTGGTTCCCCGATGTACGCCAGGGGGATAATTTCAATCCGTTTTCACAAGGAGGCATGGATACGGAACAGGACGTGACAACACTCGACATCACCTACCAGGTTTCCGATCGCTGGCTGGTGACCTGGCAGACAGCACACAACGATTTTGTCTCCGAAGACCTGAATTCTAATTACGCCACCAGTTTGCCGGACAGAAACCAGGCGTGGTTCGCTACCGCTGACCAGGACGAGTTGAATCACACTCTGCGCTTGTCCTACGAGGGAGACCGTGTGCGCGGTTCGTTTGGTTTGTTCACGTCCGATGAAACCAACCGAGTACTGCGCGACGGTGTTGCAGATCAAAATCTATTCGGCAGCGGACTCGACGGTGATGCTGAAATAAACAGCCCACTGTCCACCGACACACAGGCCATCTTCGGCGAGTTCGATATCAAGCTGTCAGACGCTTGGACGCTAACCCTCGGCGCTCGCTTTGAACAGGTGGATATAGACAGCGTCAGTTCAACCGTTGCGAATCTGGTCCTCCCTCCACCCGCGCCGTACACGGTTGTCGTGGCAGACTTGATCAATACGCGCCTCGACGCCAGCACAGACTTCAATGAATTTCTGCCAAAACTGGGCCTGACTTACGCTTTGGACGAAGATCAGCGGATCGGCTTTACGTATTCCGAAGGTTATCGCCAGGGCGGGATAACCGGCAATATCACAACGTTGAGCACCAGTGAGTTTGGTCCGGAATTTGTTGAGAACTACGAGTTCTCTTATAAATCCGCCTTTGCCAACGGTTGGACACTAAATGCCAACGTGTTTTACCTGGACTGGCAGGATCAGCAGGTCCTCGATACGCTGCCGGGTAATCCACTGCCTGAAACGCTGAATGCAGGTGAATCGAGAGCCTTCGGCGCGGAGTTAGAAGCCGCATGGCGCACCGACGTGTGGGATACCTATGCTTCACTCGGCTACGTTGATACCCAGTACGATGAGTTTGTGTCCAGTGAAAGCGATTTCAGCGGCAACGAATTCCCTAATTCACCCAGTGTGACATTAGGCGCAGGTGCTTTCTATACCTACGGCAATTGGACTGTCGGCGCTGAAGCCAGCTACCGCGACGGTTTTTACACCGCAGCAAACAACAACGTTGAAACCAACTCGCTGACCCTTGTCGACCTTTCGCTGGAATACGCATTCAAAACAGTGAGCGTGCGCGGATTTGTCAACAACGTCTTCGACGAAGTAGAACAAGTCAACGAAGTATTCGTGATCGAGGGAATTCCCATTGCGCTGTTCAGCGATCCCAGAACCATTGGCCTGCAGATACTGTACCAGCTTTGATAGACCACAAGACTATCCGGCTCGCCACAGGACCAACGCTGTGACCGTTATGCATGGCGCGATAACCACTGTTTTCTTACCCTATATCGCTGGCGTGATGTTCTATCATGGCCATACCAAGCGGGGGGCGTGGCCGCTGAACCCACGCGCATGCCAGTTTCTGCAGAGCACGGCGTGGCTATCGCTCATTGTATCTTTCTTCACGGCCTGCTATTTGTTTGGCATCGCGCCGGGAGTCTTCTACCAGCTGTTCAGCGCGGCGTTGTGGCTACTTGTCAGTCTGCTCGTTGCCACTCGGTGGCCACGTGTGCACGGATACTCCGGCCTGATGGGACTTGCGCTGGCTGGCCTGTTGCTAATCCTGTGAAGAGCCGCGGATGGTTAGTGTGGTTTCTCTCTTGTTTAGGCACCCTGTCATTGTTTGCCGCAATAGCCATACTAATTCCGGGGCTTGCGCAGGGGGACGAGGACATTCTATTTACCCTGTTTATCTGGACTGTGCTCCTGATCCCGATCGCCTGGTGTCTGATGATGTTCTATGCGGATTGGGCGCAGCGCGCCGGTCTGGCGTTCCACGCGATCTTTGCCCTTACGCTGCTCAGCCTGCTGATCGTTATTTTCGTTGAACCCGCAATTTGACACCTCAAGTCTAACCGCCCATGTTTAGAGACAGACTCAAACGCCTGAACCACCAGCACACCATTATGGGTGCACTGCTGGGCTGGCTGCTTTATGTCGTCAACTTTTCCGGATCGGTTGCCATGTTCGTCGAGGAGATAAAGGTATGGGAAGACCCGATTCAGCGAGCAACCGCCGCACAGGTCGTCCCGCTTCAGCCGATCATTGATGCGTTGGTTCGCGAAGTAAACGGTCCGCTCGAATTTATCGAGGTAACCCGGCCCTCACCAGGTAATGCGCTGTATCAACTGCGCGCACGATACACCCACGCAGAAGAATCACATACTTTAAATCGCTACTACTCCATCGACACCGGAATACAGGAGGAGCCGCGTGCGGGAGACGGCGTCGCCCTTTGGCTGAAAAACTTCCACCGTTATCTCGCAATCGAACCAAAATCGCTGGGACGCGCCCTGGTCGGTTTAACCGGGGTATATATGCTGGCATTGATCCTAACCGGCGTGGTGGTGCACCGACGCATCTTAAGGGACTTACTCAAGGTTCGTTGGTCCCGCTCGCTGTCGGTGAAGTGGAAAGACCTGCACAACGCGACGGGTTTATGGACGCTGCCATTTGCGGTTGTCATCGCGTTCTCAGGCATCATGGTTGGCGCAATTGTCCTCTTTGGCGGTGTCGCAGCACTCTCACTGTCGGCGAGTAATCCAGAAAACCTGGAAAAACTTGAAAACCTCCTCGCGGACCATCGCGTTGACAAATCGCTGCACGGACCAATGCCCATGGTTTCCGCTGATGTGGCGATGGCCAATGTCGCGAAAATGGATGGATTTGCGCCGTTAGGCGTCAGCATACAAAGGTACGGCGACCGCAATGCGGCCTATGCTGTTCTGGCAAGTTCGCGTCTTGATCTTGCGTATCTTGCCCCCGTGCCGATTGATGCCGTCTCTGGCGAGCCCGTAGTGGGCGGATATACCCCTATCGTTGAAGGATTGCCCGATTCAGTGGCAACGCGCATTTTCTCAGCTATGACACCATTGCACTACGGGCTTTACGGTAATACCACGCTCAAATTATTGTATTACTTTCTAGGCCTTGCTGTCAGCATCTGTGTTGTTGTTGGCATGTTACTCTATTTCGAAAAACGTCTTGATGGCCCAACAGGCCACTTCAGTCATCGAACCTACCACTGGCTTGCGGTCATCAATGCCGGAATCCTGGCCGGTTTGCCATTGGCTACGGTGTTGATCTTTTATCTCGATAGATTGCTTTTCAACGTGGGTGATACTCGCTATGCCATCGTTGGCATCGGCTTTTTCGCCGCATGGGTTGCCTGCACGGTTTATTGCTTATGGCTGCAAAACGCGCGTCAGGGTGCACGCCACATTATGCTTCTCACGGTTGTATTAGGGTTAACGCTGCCAGTATTCGATCTCGCAACCGTGGGTTCTGGCTCCGCAAATCCGGCGGTGATGGTTATACACGGCGTAATTCTCAGCTCCGCCGCCGGACTGCTGTTATATCTGCGGTCCAGTCCATCAGACCCTAAAACGGCAATGGTTACCGGACGTCCGGGTACCGACACGCTGGAGAACTGAGTGCGACTACTGTTCCCCAAATGACTCAGACAGCGTCTTGCGAATTGGTTTAAGCAGGTAATCCAACACTGACCGCGATCCCGTCCTGATATCAACCTGGCCTGTCATGCCAGGCACCATTTCCACCGCTCGCCCAATTGTTGTGGTCACCGGCGAATGCAGTGGGGATACGTGAACCCGGTAATAAATTTCTTCGCCACGACCGGTTTCTTCTTTCAGTGTATCGGCACTCACATACTGCACTTCACCTTCTACCGCGCCAAATATGGTGTAGTCATAGGGATCAAGACGAATAGAGGCAGTCAAACCCTTCTGCAGCTGTGCAATGTCAGATGGACTCGCTTTCGCTTCGACGATAAGCACATCGTCCAACGGGATAATCTGCATCAACTCTTCACCCGCACGCAGGACCCCACCCACGGTTGTCACCCGAATGTTCTTAACAATCCCGGCAGACTTGGCCACGAGCACACTCTCTTGCAGTTGGCTGTTGCGTTGTTTCAAGATCTGCGCGTTCTGAGCTATGTGATCTTCAGCCAGCGCAAGCTCAGCGCGGGCAGATTCGAAAAACTGTTTCTGCAGTTCTATCTCTTTACCGCGATGCTCATTCAGAGCCTTTTTCGCTGCGATCACCTCTGACTTGTTGGCATCGTTAGACGCAGCCAATGCCATAACCATAGACAATTCTTCTTGTGCAAGCGAAGCACCCCGTCTCGCCACTTCTAAACTGGCTTGCAAACCCTCGCGACGCTGCAAAAACAGCGCGTTCTCCAAGGCAACAAAACTCGGGTAGCGTTCCACGAGCGGCTCGCTAAAAGACACCACGTCTAACTGAACAACTTCGGCGCGCAGCCTTTGCGCCTTAGCACGCAGTGCCGCAAGTCTCGCTTCAATTTCTTCAACGGCCGCACCGAAGCGCGATTGATCCAAGCGTGCCAGCACCTGTCCTGCAGCCACGGTATCGCCCTCGCGGACCGCCAGAGATTCCAGTATTCCACCATCCACCGACTGAATGACCTGGACACGACTCGAAGCAATCACCTCGCCATGCGCTCGAGCGACCTGCTCCACTTCAAACACCGAAGCCCAAGCCAGAAAGCAGAGAAAACACAGCGTCAGCAGATAAACGATCCAAGAACTTTTTTTGTCCTGGGCGAACGCATCTTGCTCATTGTCAAACATGAGATTAAACCACATGGTCAGCGCCGGTTGCGTGGTGGCTTGGGACTGAAGTCGGCAGGTATGTTGCGGCCCGCGGCACTGGAACGGGCATGTTTGGACTCCGCAAACCGGATCGCATCGGTTACCGGTCCATCGAAGGCTAACCGACCAGACTCAATCACGACACCTCTTGTCATCAGTGCCTGGAATGGCGCTGGATCGTGAGCCGCAACAATAAGCATATCTTCCGGGTTGAGTGTTTCAGAGATCACCCGGCAGACTCTTCGGGCCGACATCGGATCCAGTGAAGCCAATGGTTCATCTAACAGCCAGATTCGAGGACTCTGAAGCGCCACGCGGCCTAAAGCTACCAGGCTGGCTTGACCACCGGACAATTCAGTACCACCCGCGCTGAGGGCCATATCAAACCCCTCAAGGCTGCCACGCGCAATCCGGTCAATACCGAGGGCTTGCGCCGTATTGAGGATTTCGAAATCCTGCGCGCTTTCATTCAGATCCAGATTGGTCCGCAGACTGCCTTTGAACAGTTTTACATGTTGGGAAAGATAACCAATATGGACCGATTTCCAATGAGGATCCAGATTCGACAAAACAGCACCATCTACCAGGACATGGCCTGAAGAGGGTACTGAAATACCGGCAAGCAGTTTGAGCAAGGTCGATTTACCCGCACCAATATCCCCCAACAACAACACACGCTCACCCGAGGTAACCCGCCAACGGGGGAAATCAAGGCGCTCAATCTGTGCAGGCGGGTAAGCAAACTTCACCTGCTGCAATTCAATCGATTGGGGCGCTTGCTCTGGTATCAGTCCACGCCCGCTCTGGTTTCGGCGCGGCAATACCAACACTTCATCCAGCACTGCGAGCGCCTGCGCAACGTGTTCAAACTGGACAATCTGCTGTGCAGCTGCGGCAACCGGCGCAATGACGCGACCACCCAAAATACTACAAGCGATAATGCCACCCATGGTCAGATTGCCCGCCTCAATCTCAGTCACACCAACCACCAACGCACAGACAAACGTGATAGTTGAGAGACTTGTCACCGTAATCATGGTGAAATTTGACACGGTCCGAGCATTAAACGAATAACGCGCAATATCCTGCGACAGCGCCCCCCACAAGCGTAGAAACCGGTGCTGGGCATTTTCGGCTTGAATAGCACTAGTGCCGTCCAGCGCTTCGACCAGCAGACTTTGCCGCTCATTGGTCTGATTAAGCTTTTCTTTAATCAGCGCTCTCATGCGGCGTTGACCCGTCCAACCCACAAGAACAGCCACGGGCAGCAACACAACATAGACCCACACAATAGGCCCACCTATCAACCAGATCAGTCCAATGAACATGAGTACAAACGGTAGGTCCACGAGGCTGAAGACGGTGGCAGAAGAGAAGAACTGTCTGAGAAAATCCAAACCGGCAACTTGCGAAGATAGCGCGCCTATGGATTTTGGACGCCGATCCAGGTCCAGGTTGAGCAGGTGTTCAAACACAGAACCAGACAAGTTGTTGTCAATTCTAGCGCTTACCCGGTCGAGAATACGGCCCCGTGCCGATTTCAGACACCAGTCAAATACCACCACTACAGCCATGCCGACGACCAACGTTGTCAAAGTGGCATAAGCAAGGGTCGGCACTACCCGGTCATAAACCTGCATGGCATAAATAGACACACAAACCGCGAGCAGATTGATAACCACCGTTGCCATCACGACGTCAAACAACCACTTTCGTGTGCGGAAAACTTCAGACAACACCATGGCCAGCGCTGGACGCTCAGGCTCCGCAGATTGTTGTTGATGATAGGTGTGTTTGCGATGAAAGCAGATTACCGGACAGCTCGCCAATGCAGCAGGCTCTGCTTCCTGCGAGTCATTGTCATCGATAAACAATAAGCGCCCATCGACCTGATCTAATACACGCCACTGCGATGCGTCGAGCGCAATCAGCAGTGGATACCGCGGCTGGTCCATACGCGACCATAGTGTTTGATGGACCTGCAGATCGAAGATACCAATGTCCTTCAGCACCGCTGACAAACCTTGCAACACTGTACCGCGCGGGCCACTACCAAACTCAGCCTGGCATACCTGATGTAAGCGTCGTTTATCAAAAGTCACCCGCATACGCGCCAACAGCGTCTGCAAGGCCTCCGCGCCCAACGGAGGCATATCACCCGGGTTTCTCTCACCAACCACTGCCTGCACGTCGTGGCTATGAGACATCATAGTGCCCCAGCACCAGACCAATATCATAGCGGGCGAGCAGTAAGGCTGTCCTGGCCTGCAGCAAATCTGTCTGCTGTTGATACAACTCTCGTTGCAAGTTGAGTAACTCTAACCAGGAACCGCGACCCGAAGTGTATTGCCGTCGTGCCGAATCCAAGGCGGCACCAAGCGCCTGCAAGGTGTCTTCGGCACGCTTGATGGTCCGGGTATAGACCACAACCTGCTCATACAAGCGGGAACTTGCCCGATCAATCTCATCTTCGCTATAGCGCAGGTCCAACTGCGCGGCGTGTACCTGATGCCGCGATGCGCCAGCCTGCTGAGTGTTTACCAAACCCAGGCCTTCCAGGGAGCTGGAAAACACAACACCCAACCGCTCCTGGTCGATGTTTGTCAAGCTGTCATCCAGAAATTCCCGCTCGTATCTAAGCGATATCGTTGGCAGTCCCGCACGCTGATCACGAACCAGCCGCGCTTGCGCCAGTTCAACGGCACGGGACTTTTGTTGTACCGAAATATCTGCTCCTCGCATGGCCGAGCGCAGTTGTTCCAGCGAAGCGGGCATTGTGATGAGATCCCGCTCATCCAAACCCACTAAGTCGTCAATCCCGGTGCCCAGAAGCAGCTGCAGCTCCACCAGCTGCGTAGAGAATTCAAGAGTGACTCTATCCAGCTCAATTAAAGCCTGGAGTCTGCGAGATTCCGCCAGAACGTGGTCGGCCTGAGATGCCAGGCCACCAGTTTGCCGTCGCCCCACCAAATCAGATAACTCCCGGTGGGCATTAACATTCTGCTTGGCAAATGCTTGAGTTTCAGCGGCAAGAGTCAGCCGGATGTAGAGGTTGCCGACCTCGGCAAGCACTCTTCTTTCAACCTCTTTCAGCGTCAGCTCTTCTGTCGCCACCTTAATACGCTGCAATCTGATTTCAGACCGGTGTTTACCGAAGCTATACAACGGTTGATCGACGGAAATCGAACCCTGGTCTCTGGTTTCGTTCAGGTTATTGGCAAACGTTGAGATGGTTGGCAGGTGTCGATAGCGAGCCGCATTGAGCAACGCTTGTTGGGCACGAATGGATGCATGTTGCCCGGCTATGGAAGGATTTCGCTCCATGGCCAACAGGAGCGCAGATTCGAGATCGATCTGATTTTCCCGTTGAGCGGACTGCCTATCATTGGACCGATCATCATTGGACCGATCATCATTGGACCGATCATCTTTGGACCGATCATCCTTCGACCTATCATCCTTGGACCTATCATAGTACTCCCATTGCAGATGGATGCCCGGTTCCGCTGCGGCGTATTCCGCAAAAACCCTACCAGCGCTGGACAGGCACAGGCATGCGAGTACAGAAAAATAGCACAAGCGCATAAACGCGTACCTTACAGTATGCCGCGGGATTGAGCGTCTTCCTGCCCAATGAGGTGTCCCGGATCAGTTTTTTGTGCCTGCAGTGCAACTTGGTCGCGAAGTTGCTCAGCTTTGTCTTCAATGCCGGCAATTTCATAAGCCTTGAGCAGATCTGTCTTCCATGCCACCTGGGTGGGGATCTGTCCTACCGCCTGTTCCAAGTAGTCAATGCCATCAAGCACATGCCCCTTAGCCACATACACCAGCCCCACCATAAACTTTGCCGCAGCATGTTCAGGTATATGGTGAAGCAATTTTTTTACACACATTTCGCAGTCATCCAATTGACCTGCCTTAAAATGCGCTACACCCTGGGTAAGCCAGCCCGGCGTTGGTAGATTGATCATATCGGTGACCGGCTTGGCCTGAATTTTGGCATTGGTCCCGGCGAACAATGGTCCCAACCACGGAAGATACCTTTCCCAACGAGCAACAGACGTTGCGTAAAGTGGCTGCCGCACCTGCCATACGCTGGCCGTTTTGATGGGTCGTTCCACCGAAGCAAAATCGATGACCGTAGGGTCCCAGTCTAATCCCAGAAAATCCAACATTTTGCGCGCTGATGACTCAAGGTCTTCGACGACCGCTTCGTATTGCACTTCGAGTATGTCTTCGCCAAACAAAGCTTGCCAATGATGCATGAGCAGATTGTGGTCGGCCAACTGCTCACCAATCTCACGCAAGTCGTAAGCGAAACCCATGCCGCCAGTTTTTGCCGCGTAGTCGGCAAAGTAGTTGGATATGGCAATGTCACGCGGGTCGCGCCGCACAGATATAACCCGCGCGCGCGGAAACAAAAACTTGATGAGGCCAATGTTTTCGAAATTATGCGGTAGCTTATCGACAATTTTTTTGGCGCCCGTGTCAAACGCCTGCATGCGCTCAACCACGCTACTGGCGACACCTTGTACCACTTCTACAGTCAAATCATCAACGCAGTCCGGGTAGCGACGCCCAGATCCAGTTTGCCGTTCCCAACGGTCAATGCCTTCGATAACCTGTGGTATCAGGCTCAATT
>JBCCUW010000086.1:0-11580 GCA_039196385.1 Pseudomonadota bacterium | reverse complement strand
GTGGCGGATTCAGAGTATCGGCATCAACTCGAAACTGACGTGATGCCCTTCAAGGGGCTGTTGCTGGGTCTGTTTTTCATCGCGGTGGGTATGTCTGCCAACGTCAGCCTGTTGTTGGCGTCGCCGGTTCTGGTGGTGCTGCTGACGCTGGCGCTGGTTGCGATTAAACTGCTGACGTTTTTCCCGGTGTTGCGTTTGTTGGGGTACAACAACGCTGACGCCTGGCGCACCACCACCCTGCTCAGCCAGGGGGGTGAGTTTGCCTTTGTCCTGCTCACTACAGCACTGACGTCGGCGCTGGTCGAAGCTGCCGTGGTCGAGTTGGCCGTGTTGGTGGTGACGTTGTCGATGGCGACCACACCCTTTCTCATGTTGCTGGCTAACAAACTGCTGGAAGGCAGCGCAGAGCAGCGTGATTATGATGAGATGCCAGATGCTGAGGACCCGGTCATCATTGCTGGTTTTGGTCGCTTCGGACAGATTGTCGGTCGAGTATTAACGGCGCAGCGTTGCGCCTTTACTGCGCTCGACGTCAATCCGGGGCAAGTCGACTTTGTCCGAGATTTCGGCAACGAGGTTTTCTATGGTGACGCGACGCGCCTGGATCTTTTGAATTCTGCTGGAGCGAAACACGCCCGCGCCATTGTCATAGCTGTAGATGATGTTGCCGCCAGCACCCGAATTGCTGAAACCCTGCGCGAAACCTACCCGGATGTCCCGTTGCTGGCGCGGGCGCGTAACCGACAGCATGAGATCAAACTGCGTGATATTGGCGTGCACTACGTTGTGCGTGAGACTCTGCTGTCGAGTATGGATCTGACCCGCGAGTTGTTCCGCACGCTGCAGCTGGATGTGGCGGCGGTAGATGCCTTTGCTGAACATGATAAAGAAACCCTCGCCCGGCAAGCAGCGGTGTTGCATGATCCGCAAGCCTATCGCCAGACTACTATTGATGCGTCCGCGGAACTGCGCGAGTTGTTTATGGATGACAAAACCACAGCCTGAACCGCGTCGCGGTCGGTTAGCCGCATGCTAAGATGATCGACTGAATCCACAACACAGGACAGTACATGCAGACACTTGAGGCGGATTATCTGGTCATTGGTGCCGGTGCTGTGGGCATGTCTTTTGTTGATACGTTGTTAGATGAGTCTGACGCATCGGTCATCATGGTGGATAACCACCACCAACCCGGCGGGCATTGGAATGATGCTTACCCTTTTGTGCGCCTGCACCAGCCGTCACACTTTTACGGTGTTTCCTCCACGCCACTCGGCTCCGGCAATATTGATCAGGCGGGCTCCAATGCGGGCTATTTCGAGCTGGCATCCGGTGCTGAGGTACAGGCTTACTTTGAGCAGGTGATGCGCCAGCGATTTCTGCCCAGTGGTCGGGTGCAGTACTTCCCCATGTGTGAATACGATGGTGACGGGCGTTTTCATAAGATGATGTCGCACGAACGTTACCAGGTGACCGTTGCGCAACGCGTGGTCGACAGTACCTACTTCAAGACCTCGGTTCCCTCGCGGCACAAGCGTTCCTTTACCGTAGCGGACGATGTGCAGTGTATCGCGCCTAATGCGCTGCCCTTGATGGCGGGTGAGTTTAATCACTACTGTGTAATTGGTGCCGGTAAAACCGCCATGGATGCCGGGGTCTGGCTAATGGATCACGGCAGCGAGCCGGATGCCGTCAGTTGGGTTTGCCCCAGGCGTTCCTGGATGATCAACCGCGAGGTCACCCAGGGGAGCCAGTTGTTCTTCAAAGAGTGTATCGGCGGTTTTGCCCGACAGATGCAGGCCATTGCTGAAGCCAAGTCGCTGGACGACTTGTTTGAGCGTCTGGAAGCCTGTGGTTTCATGCTGCGTCTGGATCCGGGCCGGAAACCTGCCATGTTCCACTACGCAACCATCTCCAAGGGAGAGGTGGCGCAATTGCAGCGCATCACCCGGATGATTGAACACGGGCGGGTCAGCGAGATAGATAAGCAGGGATTGCTGATGCAGGACGGTACCCGTGTGGCCATGCCGGAACGCACGCTTTACGTGGACTGCACCGCGTCTGCTGTGGATTTCACCTCCACCCGCAGCTGTCCGGTATTTGCACCTGGGCTGATTACGATTCAAGGGGTGCGGATACCCAACCCTTGTTTGAGTGCCGCGATCACGGCCTACGTAGAAGCCAACTACGCGTCAGATGACGAACGCAACCGGTTGTGCCAACCCGTCCTGTTGCCGGATAACCCGCAAGGGTGGTTGCATTCCACGTTGGGTAATATGTTAAATCAGGCCACCTGGTCCGGAGAACCGGCGCTGAATGAGTGGATTGCGCACAATCGTCTGGATGGGTTTTCCCAGGTGATCCGCGAGGCAGATCTTAGCGATCCGGAGAATGCCGCCATTCTTGAGATGTTGAGCAGTAGTGCCATGCCGGCTGTGGCGAACTTGCAGAAGTTGATTGCGGCGGAAAGTGGTCCGGCAGAGCAGTAGTGGCGTGGTGAAGCGTGGTTAAGCGCGGTTAAGACAGCGCCGCCCGCTCAGCTGAGCGGGCGGCGATAGAGGCCTATTGAGAGATTGAGAGAGAACCAGCCCTGTTGAGGGGCGTTACTCAGTTCAGATCAAAACGATCCAGTTGCATGACCTTGGTCCAGGCGGCGACAAAGTCATCCACAAACTGCTGCTGAGCGTTATCGTAGGCATACACCTCAGCGATGGCGCGCAGCTCGGAGTTGGAGCCGAATATCAGATCCACTGGTGTGGCCGTGAATTTGACCTCGCCTGAGCTGCGGTCCACACCCTCGTAAAGGCCTTCCTGGGCACTCTTGCGCCATTGCCAGGACATGTCCAACAAGTTCACAAAGTAATCGTTGGTCATCACACCCGGACGGTCAGTAAAGACCCCGTGCGACGAGTTATCCCAGTTAATATTCAGTGCTCTGAGCCCACCGAACAGTGCGGTCATTTCAGGTACCGTCAAGTTCAGTTGATCAGACTTGTCGACCAGCATCTCAGTCGGCGAACGATAGCTGGCCTCTGTGTTGAAGTAATTACGGAACGCATCTGCGCTGGGTTCCAGCAGGCCGAAAGAGACTGCGTCGGTTTGCGCCTGTTGTGCGTCTCCACGTCCAGGTGCAAACGGCACGCTGACGGTAACGCCGGCGTCAGCAGCCGCCTGCTCGATGCCCACAGCACCGGCCAGCACAATCAGATCAGCCAGTGATATGCGGGTGCGGCCGGAATCGTTGAACGCGGCCTGAATACCCTTTAATTGCGTCAGAATGTCTGCCAATTCTGCCGGGTTGTTCACCGCCCAGTCTTTCTGCGGGGCCAGCGCAATTCTCGCGCCATTTGCACCACCGCGCATATCGCTGGCGCGGAAAGTGGATGCGGATGCCCAGGCAGTGCGTACCAGTTGCGCGGAAGTGAGACCGGTTGCCTTGATGTCTTCGCGCAGTGAACGGATGTCGCGGTTGCTCACCAGCCTGTGCTCTACCGCGGGGATGGGGTCTTGCCAGATCAGAATATCAGCAGGCACTTCATCACCCAGGTAGCGGTTACGCGGACCAAGATCACGATGGGTCAGTTTGTACCAGGCTTTAGCAAAAGCCAGCTGATAGGCGTCGGGGTCCGCGAGGAAACGTTCTGCGATAGCACGGTACGCCGGGTCGAACTTCAGCGCGAGGTCGGCGGTAGTCATCACAGGTGGATTGAATTTACCTTCGACGTGCGCGTCCGGCACGGTCGTGTGCAGCGACTCGTCGGTGGGAATCCATTGAATGGCGCCAGCCGGACTGCGTGTCTGCTGCCATTCAAAGTTCAGCAGATTCTGCAAATACAGCGTTGTCCAGCGGGTAGGCGCCTGGGTCCACGCACCTTCCAGACCACTGGTGACGGTGTCTTCAGAGTGGCCTTTGCCACATTTGTTTTTCCAGCCTAACCCTTGATCGGTCAGTTCTGCTCCACCGGGCTCCGGGCCGACGCAATCACCGGCTTTGTGTGCACCGTGCATCTTGCCAAAGGTGTGGCCGCCGGCGATCAGGGCAACAGTTTCTTCATCGTTCATGGCCATGCGACCAAAGGCGATGCGAATGTTCTTGGCTGATCCAACAGGGTCAGGTTTACCGCGTGGACCCTCAGGGTTCACGTAGATCAGTCCCATGTGCGTGGCGCCCAGCGGTCGCTGCAAATTACCGTCGCCGTCATGCCGATCGCTCGCCAGCATTTTCACTTCCGGGCCCCAGTACACCAGGTCGGGTTCCCAGTCGTCTGCTCTACCTCCGGCGAATCCATAAGTCTGAAAACCCATGTTTTCCAATGCCACGTTGCCGGCCAGTATCATCAGATCGCCCCAGGACAGACTGCTGCCGTATTTCTGTTTCACAGGCCATAGCAAGCGGCGGGCTTTATCCAGATTACCGTTGTCCGGCCAGCTGTTGAGTGGATCGAAACGCATCTGGCCGCCATCACCGCCGCCACGCCCATCCAGCGTGCGATAGGTGCCGGCGCTGTGCCAGGACATGCGAATAAAAAATGGCCCGTAGTTGCCGAAGTCAGCTGGCCACCAGGGCTGGGAGTTGGTCAACAGCGTGTCGATGTCTGCTTTTACCGCTGCCAGGTCCAGCGTGTTGAATGCAGCCGCGTAGTTGAAGTCAGCGCCGAAGGGATTGGAGCGCGCGTCGTGATCGCGCAGGGGTGCCAGATTCAGTTGCTCTGGCCACCAGAAGTCATTGGCTTTGGGGGCACCGGCACTGACGGTCCCGGAGCCCACGGCGCCAGCGGGTTTGGAGATTTCTGCCTCTGCCATTGCCAGCGGCTGGAACATTAGCAGCGCCAGACCCAGCGCCGTTGTAGTCACCTTTCTGGTTGCATGGATAGCTTTCATGTTGTCTACCTGCTTATTTGTCGTTTGCGGGGTGTATCAGAGTGTCGGCCAACCCTGATGGACGTTCGGACACAGGTTAGGGTGAAGTGGTCGCGATATGAAATTGATTGTTCTAATGACATTAATAGTTATTCGCTATCGATGTCAGAAACGTGGTGACATCAGGGCTCGGACGGTGGCGACAGGGTGATGTCAGCTGGCGTGGTGTTCTGGGATGCCTGCGGTGGCCAGGTCCGTGCACAGGCGGGTGATGTTGTCCTGGGACGTATAGGGCGACTGTTTGCGAAACCAGTCCAGGCGTTCAGATGGATTGAGGCGCAGCAGCTCTGCGGCTGAGCGCCGGGCTGCATCCAGGTCGCCGGTTTGGACGTAACTCGCGGCAAGGCAGCGATGCGCGGGAATGTATAGCTGATTGAAGCTGAGTGCGGTTGTGGCCGCCTTGATCGCCTGCTCGTAGTCCGCCTGGAAATACCAGACCATGGCGCGAAGCGTGTGTGACATAAAACTATGAATGCCGAAGCTACCTAGTTGGTCAAGCTGATCCGCCAATTGCAATACCAGATCGTGTTCGTCAGTGTACAGTGCCAGCCAGGCACGGGCCATGGCCGCTGTTGGAGAGTGCGGGTTAAGCGTAAAGGCGGTGTCGATCAGATGCAGAGCCAGAATAAAGTCTGCATCAATCTGCGCAATAACCGCTGCGCTCGCTGCCAGGACCCAGGGATCGTCGCGCGCCAGCTCGATTGCGCGGCGCGCCAGCCAGCTGGTCTGGCTGTCTTCCTGCGGAACCCCGTAGTGGGCCGGGTGAGTGCTGCGTACCCAGGCAGTAAAAGCCATCAGTTTGCCCATTTCCGGCGCCAATTGGCGGCCCTGCTCCAGCAGGTCCAGCGCTTTCTCAGGAACATAACCCTGAATGTTGTACAGCTCCGCAACGGCCAGATGCAGGTAATCGGTGGCGCTTCTTTGTGCCGGTGCAACCCGGCGCGACATGGCGGAAAGAGCGATGTAGAAGTCGAATTCGAAATGACTGGCAAAAAAAGCCCTCGTCTGCTGCGGCAGGTTTTCGTTGCGGTCGAAATGGGTGTGCCAACTGTACAAGCTTTCTGCTCCGGGCAGGCTGATGGTGACGCGCACCGCCAGGTTGTCATCACCTGACTCAATAAAACTGTCAAGCACCAGATCTGCCGGATACTCACGCGCAGTGCTGGTTGACCATTGAGGTGTGCTGATTGCAAATGCGTTTACGCTTTTGATGCAGGATGCAGCGGTGAATAGACTTGTCTGGATGGATTCAACTTCAGCCGGGCTCACCCCGCTCGAGTGTTGGCTGGTCAGAATGGCCAGCCTAGGAGCGGATAGGCTGGGTGTGGGTTCTATCACCAGGGGTGGCTGGCTGATGGCTTGGTGGTAAGCGTCCCTGAGCAGGCCTTTCAGCGGCAGGCCGTTAGCCTGCAGTTCCTTGTGGGCCTGCTGATAAACTCGCCTGGCTTCTGTGGTATCACCAATCTCCACCAGGGCCGACACCAGTTGGGCCCATGCTGCTTCGTCATCCCAGTTAATTTCCAGCAGACGTTGCGCGTGGCCAACCGCTGCCGGAGTCGCAGTATGCATTTTTATCAACCGGTGCAGCAGTTTGTTGTGAAGTTTTTGGTACCGCGAACGCATAGATATCCGCCAGGCTTCAAACTGCAAGTTACGGTCGAGGTACAGATTGTCCAGGAACTGGCCCTGAATGATCTGATCCAGCGCTTCCAACGCGGTGGGATCCGGATTTTGCTGCGACTGTACGGCCGCTTCCAGACGGGCAACATCGGAGTGACAATCAGCGGCGATCTGCACGTGATCGCCATGCGTTATCAGGATGTTGTCCCGGTCACTGTCAAAACTGGTGCGCAGATTACTCAGGGTCCAGCGTAAGCTGCCTCGCGGGTCAGCGGTTTCGGCGAAAAACATTCCGCAAAGTTCTTCGCGTGACACCGGGCGGGCATTGCAGACCAGGTATGCCAGTAAGGCCCTGGATTTACGGGACTTAGGTAAGTTGAGTGGCTCACTCCCACGCGCAATAGACATCGGTCCGAGCAGTTGTATGTATATTGCGTCCCTGTGGGGCATTTGTTCTGGTGGTTACAGCTGAAAAATACTAAGCCGGTAACTGTGCAATGAATAACAGACAAAATCACGGTTTTTTGGATGTTAATTGGCGTGATGTTGGGATTGATGGCGGGTGCGCGCCATGATGTGCTGACCCGGCAAATTTTCTAACGCTTTTTCAAACGCTTTGGTGAACAATTGGCAAGACGCTGAGGAGGAGGCGCTGGGATATGGTCACAATCGGTTCAACGACAACTTCGGCAACGCGCACGGGCTATGTTGATGTGGCAGGGCTGCAAATCTATTTTGCGGTATATGGTCAAGGTACGCCGCTGGTCCTGGTGCACGGGTGGGGGGCCGACGCGGACACTAACTGGCGCCAGACGGGTTGGCTTGACGTGCTCAGTCCACATCGTCAGATCATCACCATTGATGTGCGTGGGCACGGGCGCAGCGATAAACCGCACAAACCAGAGTTTTACAGTTATGCAGCGATGAGCAAGGATGTGTTGGCCGTGATGGACGCGCTGGAAATCTCGACAGCGGACTACATAGGTTATTCCATGGGAGCCTTTATGGGCGCTTACTTGCTGGGCCATCATTGCGAACGATTCAATACGATGGTTCTCGGTGGGATCGGTGATGAAACCCGTGAAAGTGCTGCCCAGGGAGCGGTGATTGCCCAAGCCCTGTGGGCTGTGGATCCTGCGACCATCGATAACCCTTATGCTCGAGCGGTACGCGACTTTGTTGGTGCAAACCCGACTAACGACTTGCGGGCGTTGGGATTTGCCGCCCAGCAGATGTGGCCGGAGGGATTTCCCATTGAACTGGCTGGCTCTGGTCTGAAGCGCGCGAATCTGCCCCTGTTGATTGTGAATGGGGCTGATGATTACCCCTATGTGAATAGCGCAGATCTATTTGCTGCGGCGGCGCCCAACGGCCAACATCTGCGGATACCTGATACCGACCATCTCAGCGTAGTGCCAGACCCGCGCTTTCACGCGGCGGTGCTGGAATTTCTGGATAGTTAGACATCAGGTAAAAAATTAAGCGCTACTGATCACCCATTTCCCTGGGCCGCGAGATGGTAATGATGCGCATCCCCGGCATGATCTGTAACTTGTACATCAAGGTGACCTCCGGGCCCGGCTCAGCATCATACAGCTCGCAATAGCCCGCGGTGGTCGATTTGCTGGCGCACCGCCCCGCATCTGCGGGAATGCCCAGCTGTTGCCTGATTGCGCTGATCGCAGCATCTGCGTCGATGCGTTGGCCGGGCGCATTGAAGGTTTCTCTGAGGGTAGTCAGGCGTTCCCCGCGGCGGGAAAAGAACACACTGGAGTAACCCTCCGGGCTGCCGTAAGTGCCGCGTACAAATTCGATCCCATTGCTGTCCCAGTCACTGTATGACTGCAGATTGCCTGCCTGAAAACCTGCATTGCGCAGTGTCGTAAATGCTTCGTTTGCGGTCATGCCCAGGGTAACGCCCTGTACAGGGAGTTGTTCTAATTGAGCGGTTGAACGGATCAGTGCCTCTGCGGCGACCAAACCGGGCAACCACGTGAGTAACAGCAGCGTCGCCAGTGAGGTTGGTTTGTGCACAGGGATACCTGCTGGTTTGACGAAGTACCCGAGTATCAGAAATTTTTACCGGTTCTGCAATCGAGGCGGATTGGAGGTATCAGGGTAATTTTGCACCGGCTTCGGTCAGGGCTTGCGGCTTCTGCGTTTTGTTTTTGCGCCTGAACAGGCCTTTCAGCCATTTCTTTGACTTCTGTTTCAATTCATAGCTGTAGATGGCGGTGCGCCAGTATTTGATACTTTTGCGTGGAATCGCCTGTTGATAATGAGTAACAAAAGTCTTGCGGTCCGGCCAGCTGAGCTTGTAGCAGATGCGTTTGATGTCCACCGCCGGTGTGTAGCGCCGGTCGATGCGCGCCCGCCCGATATCTATCGCGTACAGCTCCGGCGTACCGTTATGTATGCGAATCAAGATATTCCCGGATGACAGATCCCGATGAATGATGCGCTTGATGTGCATCTGGGCGACAAAACGAGCGACGATGGCGAGCCATTCTGCTTTGGCGATATCACGATACGCGGTGTCACCTTCCGCAAACGCGGTAAACAGATCGCGGGTTGAGAATGCGTCATCAATGTGCTCGGCGATGTAATAGTTGTCGCGGATCCCGGCAAGTTGTTTGTTTTCCACGTAAGCGATAGGTTGGGGTGTATTAATGCCTCTGCGCAGCATCGTCGATGCGTTGTTCCAATGTCGCTTGCCTTTGCTTTCGGTCAATAGGTAAGAAAAGCGTTTTACACCACGCGCTCGGTTTTGCTTGACCACCAGCAGGTTGCCGCTGGCCGCATCAGGGGTCGTCGGGTTGTGGATCGTCCAGAGTTTATTGCGCTTGTCGCGCAAACTTTTCTGTACGGTGTAGGTGTGCAGACGCTCCGGAAGCAGAGTGTCGGCCGTGGCGGCGTCCACATGTTCCGGTATTTTGGCAATACCCAGCCATTCTTCATTGGCTATGGTCGTAGTACGCCAGCCTTTGTGAGGCATGTGCAGAGTGCCGGCCGGGCCAATGGGAGGACATGTCCTGATGCGGTGCAGATCCGGGATCGATACGTCAACACTTTTTGGCCAGGTTAGTAATAGTGGTGATTCGCCGATCTGGTTGCGTTGGTAAGGGGCAGACAGCGACTGCCCATGCACATCCCGCACCAGGGCGGCTGACAGGTGCTCTGGATATAAGTAACGCAAATCAAAAGTCCGGGCATCAGGCGCCCAGACGATATGGTGGGTATTTTCGGCGTCGCTGAACGCATAGTGATTAACACCGCGGCTGCTGCCGACGCCATTCTGACAATAAGTACCTTGCAAAAGTCCGGTGATAAATCTGAATGCAAAATAGGCTGGTGTGGGGCTGAAGTCCGTGAGGGCGCCACGGATTGATTTGTAGTTAGTGACATTGTCAACAACAGGGTAGTCAGTGTTGCCGCAGTCGATCAGTCCGTCTCGATGATCGACCAGGGGTCCCCAGTAGACTCTCTGCAGACCGCCGGATGCAGCGCAGATAACAAGGTAGCGAACGAGATAGTCGGCTCCCTTGGCAGCCGGAAAAACACTCCAGCGTGCGAGCCGCGGGCTGGTCCAGCATGTGTACGTGCAATAAGTGCGTTCTACTCCATAGCGTTGGCTGAGGTCCTTGAAAATGTTGATCTTCTTCGCCAGGTTCAACCGCGCGGGTCGAGCCAGCAGGCTGCCGAGTGCGCTCGGGTCGTATTGTTCCGGCTCCTTTGAGCGCTCAACAAACAGGTTGTCCGTGTGCACCCTCGGCCTGTAACCGGTGGACTGCATGTGTTTCAAATAGGCCAGGTTAAAAGCCGGCTCGAAATCTGACACGTTCGGACCGGCCAGATCGACGTTGCGAGCAGCAGCTTCCTCTGCGGCGATGTGCCAGGCCGTTAAATAACCCCTTGGCGTGAGACCGGACCAGCGTGGCCTGTTTGGCGTGCTGCCCACTTCGCACAATGTCACTTGATTGCCGTAGTTTTCCAGAAAGTCAACGACCAGAGCGCGCCAACGTTTAGCGGCAGCTGGATCAGTCTCCAGTTTGGACGCATCAGCGTTGGCCGGTACCAGCAGGACCATAACAGCAAAACCTTCACTCAACAGACGCTCCAGAAAACGCCCTGTGTAATTGTTCGCAGCCTCGTCGTCCCAGGCCAGCCTCACCTGCTGCATGCCAAGATCGCGTAACTGCGCAATCACGTAGTCGTCACATTGCGGATCAGGAGCGGAGGCGACATTGATGCCAAAAAAATCTTCCGGTACGGCCACGTCGCCTGATGCCTGAAAAGACAAGCGGGCCCATCCGGGTATGTGGGTGAGGATGCGGCCTATGTCCAGAAAAAAGCGGGCTTTCGGGCCCAAGCCCTGATTGCTCATTCAGTTGTGGCCTGACGGCTACAGTGATCCGTAAGTCGCATGCCGGTGCTGCGCGTCATTAGTGTCATTGCAAGAGGCTCTCCGTAAAAGGGCGGTCCGGACGCTCCCCAATGTCCGGTTGATGTTACAGCAACATGTCAGTGGTAGATGATCCCTGGCTTTGCTGGCTGGTGCAACCGACGTTTAACCTGCTCGCCTTCACCACAGAGGGCCACAGCGCGAGCCAAATTTTCAAAATTCTTTGTAAAACCGGCGCAAAAAGAGAACTTTTTGATAAAGAATTCTTTGTAATCAAATGCAAGTTGGGGCCATAACTGGTTAGATACGCCTACCAAGTAAGGAGAACAATAAATGGCGGGAAAATTTGAGATCTACAAGGACAAAGCCGGTGAATTTCGCTTTCGCTTGAAAGCCGGAAATGGCGAAACCATTCTTACCGGTGAGGGTTATAAGGCCAAGTCTGGTGTACAGAACGGCATTGAGAGCATTCGCAAAAACGCTTCTGACGCTGCGCGTTTTGAAGTCAAAGAAGCTAAGAATGGCGGCGCCTTTTTTGTGCTGAAGGCAGCAAACCATCAGGTGATTGGCCAGAGCCAGATTTACAGTTCAACCTCCGCGTGTGAAAACGGCATTGCCTCAGTGGGCAATGCCGTTTT
>JBCCUW010000085.1:0-11597 GCA_039196385.1 Pseudomonadota bacterium | reverse complement strand
GTGCGTTTGACGATTTTCGTACCCGCTATCCCTCAGTCACGCTGGATGAGGATGCCATTTACGTCAAAGACGGCCACATCTACAGCTCTGCGGGTGCCACTTCCGGTATGGATCTGACAATTGCCCTGATCGAAGAGGACTTTGGCACAGAGTTCGCCCGCCGGGTCGCCCAGGGCCTGGTCATGTTCTTGCGGCGGCCGGCTTTTCAATCTCAATTCAGCGTACACGTCACCACCGAACTCCCGGATGACGACCGCATTCGCCGCGTGATGAACCACATCGCAGCCAATCTGCACGCTGACCTGCGCATCAACACCCTGGCTGAACAATTCAATTTCAGCCCGCGTACATTTATTCGATCGTTTACCAAAACCGTGGGTACCCCACCAGGACGTTACATCGAACAGTGCCGCCTGGACCGCGCACGAACGCTGCTGGAGGACACCGATCAATCTCTGGCAAAAATATCAGCGGCTTGCGGCTACGCATCCACCGATGGTTTGCGGGTTGCGTTCGAACGTAACCTCGGCGCCAGCCCACGCCAGTACCGCGCCCGATTCACTTCCGCGCCGCTGATTAACCAACGCACCAACGCCAGCAGCCACGGCTGATCGCCGCCGTAACCAAGATGGTTTGAACTTTCAAGTTCAACGCGCGTCGTAGAGAGTATCTATTGAAGGTGACTCTATGATCTATTGGCGGCGGTACATTTACAGTGCATGTTTACTCCTACTGACCTCCGCCCCGGCTGTCGGCACAGCAGACACGTGGAGTATCAGCAGTCGTCCCGCTCAGACCCTGTTGGTCGAGCTGTACACATCCGAAGGTTGCAGTAGCTGTCCGCCAGCAGACACCTGGTTGTCGACAATGAAAAACCACCCGGGCCTGTTTCACCAATTTGTTCCCGTGGCTTTCCATGTGACCTATTGGGACTATCTCGGCTGGCGCGATACCTTAGGCCACCGTTCGCACGATCAACGCCATCGTCGCCAGGCAGCTTCTGCCGGCAGTGGTGTGTATACACCCGGTGTTTTTCTCCATGGTCGGGAATGGCGCGGCTGGCGTCGCTACCCAGAGGGCCCGACACAACAAAACCCGCCTGAAGTTGGCGTCGTGCAGGCGACCGCCTCAGACAATCGCATTGAAGTTAAATTCACGCCTGCCCACAATCTTGCCGTGGACGCACCGCGGGTGTTCTTAACTTACCTGCGCATGGACGAAAGCACTCAGGTTAACGCCGGCGAAAACCGCGGGCGTAAGTTACAGCATGACTTTATCGCCGCCCCGGTTATCGCCGGAAAACTCAGGCGCCAACAGAATGGCTGGCTGGCGACCGTAAATGCTGAGCCACCCACAGGTGCTGATGCAATTGCCATATGGATCACCGACGCTTCGGGTAACTATCTGCAGTCGGCCGGTGGATATTTGCCGCAAGCGCAGACTGCTCAACCACCGAATCGTGGTTAAGCGCACTAACGATAGTTCTTGAAAAAGCTGTCATTACCCAACTTTCGCTGTCGCTCGTAACGGAGAATTATGGATATCACCTGAGCTAACGCTTTGAACTCGCCAATCTGCGTAAACTTGCGAGAGGCCGTATCCACGCAAGCTGGTAAAAGGTGCGACTTTTTCAGGGCCAGCGCGCGGTCAGAAAAGTCAAGGTCCTCTAAACCAGCTTGCGCAAATCCGCCTAACTCAAAGAAAAAACTCCGGCGCACAAACATCGACTGATCACCGTAAACGACACCCGACGTTCGGCAGCGGAAATTATGTAGTGCGCTGACCACTGCCAGTTTCCAGTTGCTTGGGTTAAAGCGGTGTCTGAAGCCACCCCAGACAATCGCTTCCGGCAGACCGGCGAGCATACTTCCCGCATTGCTGGGTAGTATGGAATCTGCATGATGAAACAACAGCCAGTCGGTCTGCAGATGTTGCGCACCCGCGTTCATCTGCCGCCCACGCCCCGGCGCTGAATCAATCTGCAGCAACCGGTCGGGGTGTTTACGCCTCTGTTTGTGCACCTCCATCAGCGTGGCGTCGGTACTACCACCGTCCACCACAACTACCGCGGCAATGGCTGGGTCCCGCAGCAATTGATCCAGGTTGGCGGCAATGACTTTTTCTTCGTTGAGCACGGGTACAACAACACCAACTGACTTACCGGTGGACATATCAACAGACACACGACCGCAAGAATCTGACTTTTGTTTTTGCATAGAATCGAACTTTATTGCATTTGCGGTATCTGACCGAAGGTAACAGTAAGCGGTTCCAAAATTGATGAAAAAGATCCTGACATTTGCAGTCTGTTGTCTATACGCGGCAACAGCCTACAGCGCACCCGAAGCCGAGTTGTGGGATATCTGGGATGCAGACAAAAGCACCAACACATCTTCCATTCCCCACGCAGACTGGCAAACGTTTCTCGACACCTACGTAGTGCCTGCCCAAGACGGTATCAATCGAGTGGACTACGCCGGTGTCAGTCAATCCGAAGGACGCGCGCTATTAAAACGCTACATTGAAGCGAGCACTGCAATCGATCCTCGAACGTATTCCAAAACCGAACAATTTGCCTATTGGATCAACCTCTACAACGCCGTGACGATCGATGTTGTGCTTAACTACCCCAACAAAAACAGTATCTTACGCATGGGCGAGCGCTTTCTTGCGATTGGCCCATGGGATGATGAGGTAGTCACCATCGCTGGTGAACCGGTCACGCTCAACGATATAGAACACCGTATATTGCGCCCGATCTGGCAGGATCACCGCATCCACTTTGCGGTGAATTGCGCCAGCATCGGCTGCCCTAACCTGGGC
This sequence comes from Pseudomonadota bacterium, assembly GCA_039196385.1. Taxonomy (GTDB): domain Bacteria; phylum Pseudomonadota; class Gammaproteobacteria; order Pseudomonadales; family Azotimanducaceae; genus UBA4421. Next base: position 8,774 of record JBCCUW010000085.1, on the reverse strand, counting down.
CAGACCGCCTATACGGCAGACAATATCGAAGCGCTGCTTGACCAGGCTGAAATGGACTATCTCAACCATCCACGAGGCATCGAGATCGTCAATGACAGCAAGTTGCAGCTGTCCAGTATCTTCAAATGGTATCGCAGCGATTTTGCCGATTCCGAAGAAACCTTGTTGCGCGACTATGTGGCCAAGCACCGCCCGGACGTTAATGCCTTATTGCAGGCAGGTAACCGAATCCGGGTCGATTATGAATACGATTGGTCATTAAATCGGCCCGAAAAGTGAACCTAACGCGGGCAGCAGTCTTGGCTCTGCTGCTCTTTATCACACCCAAAGTACTGGCAGATGCGGAATGTCTAGCCGTAGAGCAGGCATTTGCTTCCAACGAGGTAGAAAAGCTCGCAGCGCTGACTTTGCAAAACCCACAATGGCAAGCCCTACAGCAGTTCAGGCTGGCCGCCATCTACATTCCCGCGGAGCAAAACCGCCTTGCCCGACAGGCAGTTAAAGCAGGACTGGTCATTACAAACAAGGCGCTGCAAACGAGCCCCGACAACGTTGAAATGCTCCTGCTCGGCGCCATGCTGGATGGTCAGATGCTGCTCATCAGCCCATGGCGCTTTCTGCACAACGGCCGTCGCGGTCTTAAACGCCTGCGCAGCGCAGAACGCCTGGACCACAACAATCCGCGTGCTGCGCTGATTCGCGGTACCGCCCTGGTGGTACTCCCTGCATTTTTCGGTGGCAACGCCAGATCTGCACAACAGATGTTTGCCCAAGCTTTGACCGTGACAGATACCCACGGCAAGCGTTTTGCTGATTCAGAGTTATGTTCGCGCGGCGCCTGGGCCCAGGTTGATCTACTCAACTGGCTCGGTCGCGCCCATGCCAAGTTGGACGAGCACGCGGCGGCAGCCGCCGCCTATCAGCAGGCGCTGCAACGTTCGCCAGACAATCATTGGGTGCAACTGGCCATCGAAGGTCGTGGGTATAACTGGGACAACGCCCCGGAACCCGACTTCTGAACCACTTGATTGCGCAAAGCGGACCGGGCCAATCAGATCAGCCGATCGGCCGATGTAAAGTTGCCAAAAATTAATTAACCTGCGCTCCTATACAGTGACCGGCTGAAACTGCCAGCGGCGCAAATTGCAAAAGATACTTGAAACACTCTGGCTCGAACCACGCGCTGCCAGCGCCACCGGCCCGCATTGGCGCGACTGGCTGCTGGTCACCCTGGTTGTGGGCCTTGCGCTCGTGGAAAATTTCACCCGTGACGTTATCGTCTGGCGGTCGCTTTCCGTTGGCCTGAGCATTGTGCTCATGCTGACCCTGCCCTGGCGACGTACCCAGCCCTTGTGGATGGTGATTCTCGCTTTCGGCACCAACACTGCGGCACAGGTCACGGCCATGATGCTGAACGTTGAATGGAACGGGTTGTTTGTGACGGCATTTTTACTGATTCTGCCTTACGCGCTACTACGCTGGGCTTCGGGCAGAGAGGTCTTTGCGGGACTGGCGTTTCTCGGCCTGACCTTCATCTTAACAATCGGGCTGGCCAACACCCCGCTCAACGAGATGGTGGCGGCCGCTCTGTTCCTCTTCTTCCCGGCCGCGATTGGCGCGTCAGTACGCTACCGCGACAGCGCCGCACAGCGCGCCCGAGAGCAGGTCCGCCTGCGTGAGCGGGAACGGCTGGCAAGAGAACTGCACGACACCGTCGCGCATCATGTTTCAGCCATTGCGATACAAGCCCAGGCCGGCCAGGCTCAAGCCGCCAGCGACCCTGCTGCCCCACTCCAGGCCCTCCGCATTATTGAAGACGCAGCATCCAAAACCCTGAGGGAAATGCGGCACATTGTGCGCAGTATGCGCGACAACGAAGAGGCAACGTTGGCGCCGGCCACCTCACTGGCAGATATTGAACAACTGGTGCTGCAGGGCAACTATCCAATTGCAGTCGCACTCAATATCGAAGGAGACATCGAAGGAGAAATTGAAGGAGAGACACAAGCCCTTGACGCCTCACTCTCCGCCACCCTATACCGTCTGACTCAGGAGTCGATCACAAACGCGGTCAGGCATGCCCAGGATGCCAGCCGCCTGGACATCAACATTATCAGCCGCAACGATCAAATCCAGCTGGTTGCCACAGATGATGGCAAAGCTACCACCAAACCACGAACACCCGGCCTGGGGCTGCAGGGGATGGCTGAGCGCGTGGCGCTACTGGGTGGACAACTCAGCGCCGGACCGGGCACCCGAGGTTGGACCGTCACAGCTACCCTACCCCGCTCAGGCAAGACAGCATGAGCATTACCGTACTGGTTGCTGACGATCAGGATCTGGTCCGCACCGGACTGATAATGATCCTGAATGCCCAAGATGACATTGAGGTAATCGGTGAAGCCGCAGACGGTCGTCAGGCGGTAGAACTGGCCCGTCAGCTGAAGCCTGACGTTTGCCTGTTTGATATTCGCATGCCAGAACTCAACGGCATTGAGGCGGTACGCCAGCTCGCCGGACCTGATGCCGACCCGCCCATGGCCATTGTGGTCATTACAACGTTTGATCTGGATGAGTACGTGCACGATGCATTAAAAGCAGGCGCTCGGGGTTTTCTGCTGAAAGACTCGGGCCCGGAGTTACTTGCCCAGGCCATTTACGCAGCAGCCAAAGGTGATGCGCTGATTTCGCCGACCATCACCGCGAGATTGCTCTCTACGTTCACCCGTCAGTCTCATGCGAAAGCGGCGAGCCAACCTGCTGAAGCATTGACCCAACGCGAGGAGCAGGTATTGCAAACCGTCGCACAAGGGCTGAGCAACGCAGAAATTGCTGATGCGTTACATATCAGTGTGAGTACGGTAAAAACCCATCTGGCCAGTCTGATGCAGAAACTCAATGCCCGTAACCGGGTGGAAATCGCCATCTGGGCGTACGAGTCCGGTCGCATGTCCCCCTGATTCACACCCGACCTGCTCAATCTACCCGTTGTGACGACCCGCTCAGCCAAAAGGATGAGATCAAATCCTCCTGGCGGTGGAAGGCAAAATGGCCAATGTCACGATGTGCAATTCGACACAACACGCGATCATGACCATCCAAACACAGCATCAAGAGAGTTTATGACCCCGTCTACATCTACCGCCGGTTCAAGCCAACAATCTGAGCCGGCTGAAGCCAGTCACTTCTGGGACCGGATGGCCGCTGGATACGCCGCCAAACCTGTTCCCGATGAGAGTGTGTACGCGCGCAAACTGGAACTCACCAGAGGGTATCTGCGTCCGACCTCCCGGGTGTTGGAAGTGGGCTGTGGCACAGGTTCCACCGCGCTGGCCCATGCCCCTTATGCCCAACACATCCGCGCCACCGATTTCTCCGCGCAGATGATCGACATTGCCCGGAGAAAAGCGGCTGAAGCCCAGGTGGAGAATGTCGAGTTTGTGCAAGGCAGCGTGAACGAAGCGCTGGGCGGCACAGAACAATACGACGTGATCCTCGCCCTGAGCGTACTGCATTTGCTGCCCGACTGGCAGGACGTACTGAGGGCTGCTGAACAAAAGTTAGCGCCGGGTGGCGTGCTTGTGACCAGTACGCTGTGCCTGCGTGACGCTTATGGGTGGCTGCGCTGGATCACACCGCTGGGGCAGAAGCTTGGACTGCTGCCACACCTGAGTTTCTTCAGCAGTAATGCCCTGAAAATGACGATGCAAGCTTCCGGACTGCGCATTGAGCACGCCTGGCAACCGAGCAAAAAGAACGGCTTGTTTGTCATTACATCTAAACAGGGCATCTAGCCAAAAAGAACCACTGATGCAAAAAGAAGGAAAACCCATGAAAACACGTCTGTTAACCATCCTTGTGGCCTGCGTTGTTTTGTCCGCTTGTGCCGGAACTTTACAAACGGCATCCATGTCCGAAGCCTACAAGCAATACCACAAGGGCAACTTTGAAAAAACGTTAACCTTGATTACTCAGGCCGAAAACGCCCGGCCGATGGACGAGGACCAGCGCGCGCGCATGACCTACCTCAAAGCCCGGACGTACGCTGAACTGGGTGATTTTGAGATGGCCTCCGTGTTGTATACCTATCTGTTGGACCAGCATGCTGATTCTCAGTATGCCTATCTGGCGCGCGAAGCCATGGCTGCCCGCGAGCCGAGTTGAAGGAGGTGGAGACGCTGGGATGGTGCCTGCCACCCCAGCGCTCAACAACACTCCAGATCTTTCTCGGATCCAGCGCGGATACAGTCAGGATCTAGAGGTTCGCCACCAGATCCATACACTGCTCCAACAGCTCCAAGCGCCCCTCCCGGGTTTTGGCCGCATCCAGGCGTACATTAAGCGACGTCACGCCAACGTCGCGATACTTCTCCAGACGTTCAGCAACCATCGCCTGGGTACCGACAGCTTGGAACTCAGTCACCATGGCATCTGGGACGCGTCGGGCAGCTTCTTCCCGCTTACCCTGCATCCACAATTCCTGAATCGCCCGGGCATCATCCACGTAACCCGCACGTTGAAACGCGTCGTTGTAGAAATTGGTATCTGCGGAGCCCATACCGCCCATGTTAAACGCGACACCCGCCTTGCGACTGCTGATTAGCTCTTCCACGTTATCCCCGATGGCCACACTGACTGCCGCACAGATGTCCATATCCGCCAAAGTGCGCCCGGCAGATTCTGCGCCTCGCCGCAGGTAAGCAAAGTGGGCTTCGCTGTGCTCAGGCGAAAAAGAAGTGCCGAGCCACCCATCCGCGGCGACCCCGGTAAATTCCAATGCCCGAGGCGCCAGCGTCGCCAGGTAGATGGGGATTGCGGCAGGCGGTTGATCAATCCGAATGGCCTTGCCTTCGCCACCCGGTCTGGGTAGTTGGTGCTTTTTGCCTTGATAGCTGAGTTTTTCCCCGGCAAACGCCATACGGCACAGTTCTACGGTTTCTTTTAAACGAGTCAGCGGTGCGGCGTAGTCCACCCCATGCAAACCTTCTACAACCTGCGGACCACTGGCACCCAAACCGAGCCGGAAGCGGCCGCCGGACAACGCATCCAGTGACATCGCGGTCATCGCAGTCATGGCCGGAACCCGCGCGCTGATCTGCATAATACCCGTCCCCAGATGAATACGCTCTGTCTGGCCGGCAAGAAATGCCAGTGAGGTCACGGCGTCCTGACCCCACGCCTCCGCAGACCAGACCCCATCCACGCCAAGACGCTCTGCTGCCTGCACAAACTCTACCAGATTGCTGGTATTCGCCCGCGCATACCCGCCAACACCAATATGCACCTTCATGCTTGAGTACCCGCCAGTTCTTCGATATCGCGGAGCTTCTCTTTGCCGAAATAGATCTCGTCACCGACAAAAAAAGTTGGCGAGCCAAAGGCGCCGCGCTCCACCGCCGCGCTGGTCTGATCCATCAAGCTCTGTTTTACTTCCGGCTGTTGGACAGCAGCCAGGATCTCGTCCCGCGGCAGGTTGAATTCATCCAGAGCGGCACTGACCACATCGGGATCGTCCATTTTTCGCGGCTGGCCCCACATACAGGTGAACATCGCTTCTATGTAGTCCGCGTACCAATCCGTCTGTTGGGCATACACCGCACCCCGCATCAGCATCAGGGTATTCACTGGAAAGTGCGGATTACGCTCATAGTTCTGCACAGGGTAGCGCTGTAACCAGCGCTGGGTCTCCAACTGGCTGTATTCAGGTTTATTGCGTATGCCCTGTAGTGACACAGCTGGTGAGACGTTGTTGGTGGCCTTGAAAATACCGCCCAGCAAAGCCGGCTGATAAACAAATTTGATGTCTGCTCGGGATTCGATCAGCGGTATCACACAGTGGCTAAGGTAGGCGTTGGGACTACCAAAATCATAAATAAAGTCGACGGTCATCGGCATGGTCTGCACTCCGGATTGAGTAAGTTTCAGGGGGTCAAACGACCCGCGGTCTGATGTGGTGAAGTTTTATAATAGAACCATTTGGTCTTTTCATGCAACCGCACAATCATCCCCGATCACGCATACATTGCGTAAGCGGGTTGGGTCTGCCACCCTGCTGAAGTAAGCACACTGGCGCGTTGCGCAAACTGATGGACGATCGACTCTATACAAGAACCGAACCCGTACTGCTGCCTTTGTATCCCAGACTAATCATGATGACGCTGCTGGAACTGGGCTTCGACGAAGCACAGATTTTTGCCGGTCTGGATCTGCAGGCAGCCCAGCTGCAGGACGAACATTACCGACTGAGCATCGAACAACACGAACAGTTTATTCTGCGGGCCATCGAAATCACCGCCAACCCGCATCTGGCTTTAGTACTGAACCGCCAGAGAGCTGGCGATGTCAATAACTTACCCTTGCTGGCCGTGGCCAACAGCGGGCAGATCGCCAAAGCGCTGGACCTGATGATCCGCTACCTGAAAATTGTGACCCGGGTCTTTTCAGTGCGCTCATTTGTTACAGACGAAGATGCCGTTATGGAAGTTGAGGTGCATCTGGAGCACCCCCAGGTGGTCTACTTTGCGGTCAGCTCTTTTGCCTTGTTCATTGACCACTTTTTCCACAATGCGGTACACGGCGAACATCTGGTGCAGCGGGTTGAACTTACTATTCCCACGCCGGCAGGTTTTACCGATATTCGCGAGCAGTTTCCCTTTGCACTCGCGTTTGGACAACCTAAGACAAAATTGCAGTTCGCCGTGGATCTGCTGGATAAACCCATGCAGCAGGCTGACCCGCAGACCGTCAGGCTGTTACTGGAAATGAGCGAGCGCCAATTGGATGAAGCTGAAGCAGAAACCACCCTGGTGGGTGCGGTAAAGTCTCTGCTGATCGAACAGATTGCGGCACCACCGCGACTGGACCAGGCGGCACGCGATCTGGGCCTGTCGTCCCGCAGCTTGCGCCGCAAACTGGCACAGTCGGGCACCAGCTATCAAAAAATCCTCGATGACATCCGTCTGAAAATGGCCAGCCGACTGCTGCGTGAAACCAGCACGCCCGTTGCGTCTATCGCATATGAACTCGGCTTTGCCAACGCCTCGGATTTTGGCAGGGCGTTCCGTAAATGGTCGGGGCTCGCACCAACTGCCTTGCGCAGACGCTGAGTCCGCCAACTCATATTGACCGGGCCAATTCACGTTGGCCACATATGCATAGTATCTGGCCAGCTCTACACTTCTCGCCTGTGGATGCCCTGACTAAGATTCGCCCCCAGTAGAGACGAGGCGCGCAATCCCATAACGGAAACAATATGGCGGAAACAACATGACAGAAGCAATCGATACCTACTGGTCTTTCAGAAGCCCATATTCTTATCTGGCAACACCTGAGCTGCTGCAGCTGGAAGCGGACTTTGCGGTAACGGTGAACCTACGCGTCGTGTTACCTCTGGCGGTCCGCGACAAAGCCGCTGTATTTGACCCGCACAACATGAAACCTGCTCGCTATATCGGCATGGACAGCAAACGCCGGGCTGAATACCTGGGTATGCCCTTCGTCTTTCCACCGACGCCGGACCCGGTGGTGCAGGACCTCGCAACGTTCGCCGTAGCAGAGGAACAACCCTACATCTACCGTCTCTGCAAACTGGGTGTAGAAGCACAGCGGCGCGGTCACGGGCTGGCGTTTGCCGCTGCCGTATCAAAGCTGATCATGGGCGGGACCGAAAACTGGGACCAGGGTGATCACTTGGCTCAGGCAACGGCCAGCAGCGGACTGGACCTGCAGGCACTGGAGGCGAGCATTGTCGAAGGCGATCACCTCGACGAGATTGAGCGCAACCAGCAGAACCTCGATGCCGCCGGTCATTGGGGTGTGCCCACCATGGTCTGCCGGGGTGAACCGTTTTTTGGCCAGGACCGCATCGACACCTTGCGCTGGCGTTTGGATCAGTACGGTTTACGCCGGGCTGACGCATAAACCAGACCCTCAACAAATACTTAACACAGGAGACTGATATGGATCTGCAGATTAAAGGTAAAAAGGCCATCATGGCGGGCGGCAGCGCCGGCATGGGCAGGGCCACTGCTGAACGCTTGGCTGAAGCGGGTGTTGAGCTGTTTATCACCGCACGCCGCGAAGCGCGGCTGGTGCAGGCAGCGGAAGAAATTTCGGCCAAATACGGCACTGCAGTGACGCCGGTGGTGGCAGATTCATCCCAGGAAGGGGGTCGCCAGGCACTGTTCGAAGCTTGCCCTGATCCCGATATTCTCTCCATCACCATTAAACCCCCTGCCCCGAATGGCGACTTTCTGGAGCTGACCCCGGAACAGTGGCGGGAGTCGATGGAAACAGCCCTCATCGGCCCTATTGAAATCATGCGTCGTTATATTCCCGGCATGAAAGAACGCGGGTGGGGACGTATTGTCAACATCGCCACTTTTTCGGCCAAAAACCCAATGATCTGGCGACTGATGTCAGGGCCTGCACGTTCTGCCCTGATTAACTACACCGCAGGCGTGTCTCGCGAGGTTGCCAGTTATGGGGTGAATATCAACAACGTCCTGCCCGGCATGTTTGCCACCGAGGGCGCGAGCGAAATTCTGGGCGACTATGCCAGAGCTTTTGGTCTGGAACCTGATCCTGCGGTCGTACGAGAACACTTTCAGACCCACAACAAGATCCCGGCAGGCTTTATCGCTGACGCTGACGATCTGGCGCCGATGGCGGCTTTCTTGTGCAGCCCCCTGGCAAGATTTATCGTGGGCCAGAATATTGTGATAGATGGTGGCCAGCACTATTCACTGTTCTGATCACTGTTCTGATCACTGTTC
>JBCCUW010000084.1:0-11629 GCA_039196385.1 Pseudomonadota bacterium | reverse complement strand
GGTCACAATGATTTCTTCAATTGCGGCGGCTTCATCCCCTTCAGCGGCGTGCGGCACACCCGGCATCAGGAATGTGACAAATACAGCTAAAACTGCAGCTGCAACTACGTTCGGTGTAAGCGTTCGGTAACGCGGTGATCCTCTCATCTCTCTCCCCTACCTATTCGTATTTGCTATGTCGAATTAGATGATTGCTGTCTGTGTCTGATGGCTCTCCTTATGACTTGAGGGCTGCGGATTTGCGAATTTTTGTACCGTAATACAAAAAGTACTCTCCATATTACGGTGATATGGGAAGCTGTCAACGGCAGATTGTGCCGGCTGCTACCGGCTTCTGGGGCTAAATCATTTCAGGCAGCGAACACGTAGTAACAGATAAACACGACGGCCAGCACGTAGCTGAGCCAATTGACCTCCCGGCCACGGCCGCTCAGCAGCATGGTGCAGGTGTACAGCACCAGCCCGATGGCGATGCCGTCCGTGATCGAGGTGATCGGCATGAGAAAGATCGTCACCACGGCAGGCGCCGCCATGGTGATCTGCGTAAAGTCCAGCTGACGGACTTCGGAGAACATCAGCACACCGATAATGATCAAGGCGGGTGCGGTTGCCTGCACCGGGATGATCAACAACAGGGGGCTGAGAAACAGAGCCAGTAGAAAAAACACGCCCACCCAGACCGCGGTTAACCCCGAACGTCCGCCACTTTCGATGCCTGCGGAAGACTCAGCATATACATTGGTGGTTGAGGTGCCGAGTACCGAAGCACCCATAGTGGCTAGCGCGTCCGCAGAAAGCCCCAGTTTCGGATTGCGCATATCGCCGTTGGCGTCGACGAGACCTGCACGATTGCACATGGCATTCATAGCCACGAGGGAGCTGAATAGATCCAGGAACACCAGGGTCAGCAAGCCAGGTAGGGCGGTGGAGAAGTGGGTCCACACGTAGGTGAGATCCAGCTGTGCAAAAATTGTCATCGGCAGTTCCGGCAAAGCAATGAACTGCTCCGGTGCCGTGGTAATGGGCTGCCCGCCATCGCTGATGAACAGGCCAATGCCAGTGAGTAGAATGATGCCGATGAGAATGGCGCCGGTGATTCGCATCTGCATGAGCGCTATCGTGATCGCCAGGCCGCCCAGCGCCAGCCATAAACCCGGCGCGGCCAAATCACCCAGGCTGAGGAGCAGGGGTTCCGGGGCCGTCGCCACGAGCCCGGCGTTTTTCACTCCGATAAAGGCAATGAACAACCCGATACCCACCGTCAGAGCGTGTTTTAGATTTTTTGGGAAAGCGTTCAACAGGATCTGGCGAATACCGGTCACGGTCAGCAGAAGGAATATCAAGCCGGACCAGAACACCAGGCCCAAAGCGCCCTGCCAGGGCATACCCTGGGAGAGCACCAGGGTGTAAGCGAACAGGGCATTGGCGCCCATCCCCGGAGCTTGGGCAATCGGCAGGTTCGCCATCCAGCCCATCAGCATCGAAAACAAGCCGGCCGCCAGGGCGGTAGCGGTCAGCAGTTCTGGTCGGGCCATGTCTGTCTCCGCCAGAATGGCGGGGTTCACCGCCAGCACATAGGCCATCGTGGCAAAAGTTGTTAATCCGGCCAGAAATTCGCGGCGTGGATTTGTGGCTCGCTCAGCGAGCTTAAAACGCCGCCAGAGGTAGCTGTTGTTGTTCTGGTCCAAAACCTCTGTCTGCATCTGCCGCCCGGTTTGTCTGCTGGTTGTGTTGCGCCTCTCTTGTAGTAATTCCCTACAAAAACCGTGCCTGGCCTGATACTTGCAACATTCATGGCTGAATGTATCGCTAGATTGGGGAGTGGACCCGTCAATGAGTGTAGCTGCACACCTGGCGCCGGACGCTGCGGACCTCAGGCGCTTGCGTCACGTAATCCTGGGCAGAGCAGAAGCTGACCTGGTGGTCAAGAATGTGCGGTTATTGGCTTTGACCACTAGGGAAATAGTGCCTTGTCAGGTGGTGGTCAGTGGTGCGTTTGTTGCCGGGATTGCCCCGCTTGAGCACTCTTTTGGTGCAAAAACCGTGGTTGACGGCGCCGGTAGTTTTCTGGCCCCGGGGTTCATAGACACTCATATCCATATTGAATATTCGCTGGTAACGCCGGGTGAATTTGCCCGTTGTGTTGTGCCACGCGGTACCACCTGTGTGCTTGCCGACCCCAATTGTGTCGGCAATGTGCTGGGCGCGCGGGCCATGCAGTGGGCCGGTATTACCCAGACGCCGTTGAAAATTCTGCAGCAGGTCAGCCATCGGATCCCCCGGGCGCCACAGCTGGAGCTGGGCGGTGCAGTGGTCGAGGAGGCTGAACAGCTCGACATGCTGGCGGTGCCGCAGGCTGTAGGCGCCGGCGAGTCCGTGCCGTTTGGTTTTGATCAGCGCGCCGCGGATCTACAAGCACGCACGCTGCAATTGGGGAAACGTAACACCGGCCACAGCGCCCGGGTCAGCGGTCCGGCTTTGTGGGCGTACGCGGCGACCGGGGTAGGCGATGATCACAACGCCTTCACCTCACCGGAACTCTGGGAACGACTGCGACTGGGCATGATGATCACCGTGATGGCGGGTTCCATGAATGACAACGTACCCGAAACGTTTGCCGATGCGACGCAATATCAGGCCTGTTATGACCGCTTCAGTTTCTGTGCGGATGACAAACATGTCAACGATCTCGCAGAGAGCGGCCACATTGACCACCATGTGCGGCAAGCCATCAGCTGCGGAGTGCCCGAGTTGGAGGCTTACGCCATGGCCAGTTTCTATGCGGCACAATATTACCGGTTGGACCATGTCATGGGTGCGGTTCTACCGGGCCGGCGCGCTGATTTTATGCTGCTGGACTCTTTGGCTGAGGTGAACCCCCACAGCGTCTGGATTGACGGTCAGCTGGTCGCCGAAAAAAAACCAGACCAGAAGCAACAGACACAAGAGACACAAGAGATACAAGAGACACAAGAGATACAAGAGATACAAGAGATACAAGAGATACAAGAGATACAAGAGATACAAGAGATACAAGAGACGGTGCTGTACTTTGAGAACAACGACAGCATACCGGATTGGTTGTACGACTCGATGCATCTGGCGAAAGACTTTGATGAGCGCATGTTTCGCGTTCCGGTGAATGCTGAGCCGGGTGACATTGCCCAGGTGCGCGCGATGGAGATGTACGACGGCTACTTCAAACGGGCGATTACTGCTGAACTGCCCATTGTGGATAACAGCGTGTGCGCAGACCCGCAGCAGGACATCGCCAAGGTGACGGTGATCGACCGGCATCACGCTACGGACACCGCCGCCAGCGGCTTTGTGCGCGGCTTTGCACTGCAGCGCGGCGCTCTCGCTGCGACCACCAACTGCGAAAACCAGAATCTGGTGGTGGTGGGGACAAACGACGCAGATATGGCTGGTGCCGCTTTGGCGCTGCAGGAAAGCGGCGGGGGGTATGTGGTTGTCTGTGACGGTGAGGTGCAGGCGCTGCTGGCGCTGCCGTTAGCAGGGATTATGTCGGATACCAGCTGGGAAGACACCGCAGCACAATCCACGCTGGTGAATCAGGCTGCTCGTGCGCTGGGTTGTCAATTGGATGCGCCGTTCATGATTATGGCCTTCATCGGCCTGGCCGGTGTGCCCGACTACGGATTAACGGAAAAGGGGTTTATTGATGCCGCCAGTCAACAGTTTATTCCAGTGGTGCAATGCTGTCGGTGTCCCGCCCATGTTCACGACCAGACAACTTCGCCATGACTGCTGAGCTCAACAACATCTTTGGTGATCTGCTGCCAGCGCCGCAGTTGACCGACGCTGAACGGGAGTTGCTGGTCCGGGTGGAAGCACTGCTGGCCGGACCGCTGCTGGAACAGCGTGAGCAGATTGATCAGGCCGGCCGTTATCCCACCCAGGCCATGCGCGCCCTGGCCGATACGGGCTTGATGCGCGCTGCCTTACCTGCGGCATTGGGTGGTATGGGCTGCAGTCAGCGTTTCAGTCTGGAGGTGCAACTGCGGATTGCCATGGTTGATGCAGCAGTGGCTCAACTCTACAAGGTGCATGATGAGTTAATACGGGAAATCCCCCAATACGCCACTGCGGAACAAGCGGCCAGGCTGGCCGCGGAGGTGGTGAACAATGATGCCATTGTCGGTCTGGCGGTGGCAGAAACCGGCAGGACCGCAGAAGAACCGTTGCGCACATTGTGTGAGCGCCAAGCGGACGGGGATTGGCTGATCAACGGTGAAAAAATTTACACCACAGGTGCGGCTGGGGCTGACCTTATTGCGATCTGGGCGTTTAATCCGCTGAAGGCAACGGAAGACAATCCCTTGCTCGGCATGCAGCTGTTTCTGGCGCCTGCGGATACTCCGGGTATTGTTATTCATCGCGACTGGAACGCGCTGGGCCAGCGTGCCACAGATTCGGGTCGATTGTCCCTGGAAAACGTGCGTTGTCCCGATACCTGGCTCGCCAGTGTCCCGGGTAAAGGACCGCTCATTCACGCCAGCCTGCGTTATCAGGCTGGATTTGCTGCCCTGCTGACCGGCATTGGGATGGGCGCGCTGCAATCAGCAGCGCCCTTTGTCACAGAAACCAGTCGGCCCTGGGCAGCAGCGCAGGTGGAAAGCGCTGCGGACGACCCCTATATCCAATTGAATCTGGGCAACCACGCCGCGGCGCTCATTGGTGCTTATCACGCCACCATGCAGGCAGCCGACCTGTTTGCAGCGTTCGAACAGGGTGACATCAATCGCGGTCAGTTGGCGCTGCCGGTTAGTGCGGCCAAGGTGCTGGCTCACAAAGCTGCGCTGCAGGCTTGCAACGAAATCCATGGTTTGATGGGGACGCGCTCTGTGGACCGGCGTTATGCGTTTGATCTGTTCTGGCGCAATGCCAGGACATTATCTCTGCACGATCCCGTTGATTATAAAAGCCGCGAACTGGGTCGTCATTTACTGACCGGCTGGCACCCGCCGCCGGGGGTGTATCAGTGATCGAACGAACGCAATCCCAAGCCGTGCAGAGCATTGAAGAGATGCCCAAAGTTGAGCTGCACCTGCATCTGGAGGGTTGTATCCCATTGGCGCTGATTGAGCAGCTCTCCAAAGAACAGGATGTCTCTCCCCCAAAACCTTTGGCTCAACTGTACCGCGTGCGTTCACTGAGCGAATTTCTGCAAACGCTCGACTGGGTGTGTGGTCTGTTTACCCAGCCACAGCAGTTGAATGCGTTGGCGCATACGTTTGCGGATTATGCGGAACAGCAGAACCTGACTTATGCAGAGCTCATTGTGAACCCCAGTCACTGGCATCTCGACTACGCTGATCTGTTTGAACCCCTTACCCAGGCATTTGATGATATTCAACAGACCCGCGGATTGGATTTCCGTCTTTTACCCTCTATCGGTCGGCATCAGAGCGCCCCGCAGGCTGAAGCGCTGGCAAGCTGGTGTACAACCTTTGCCCACCCTCGTGTGATCGGCTTGTCCATCGATGGTGATGAACGCGTGTCGGGCAGCCATTGTGAGCGTTTTGCAGGTGCTTTCCAGCATGCAGGCGCACATGGACTGGGTTTGACCGCGCACGCGGGTGAGTCTTCTGACGCTCAGGGGGTGTTTGACGCGCTGGATATATTGGGTGCCCAACGTATTGATCATGGGGTGAAGTCGGTACAGTCCGCCGAGTTGATCCAGCGCCTGGTTGAACAGAGCATCACCTTAAATGTGTGCGTGTCCAGCAACTGTGCTCTGGTGTACGACAAGGTCAGCGATCACCCGCTGCCAGCCTTGCGTCAGGCGGGTGTGGGCTGCACTTTGAATACAGACGATCCGGTTGTGTTGGATACTGATCTGTGTCGTGAACTGGCCTTTGTTGGTCGCAGTTTTGGTTGGGGCTTGACTGATCTGGTCGCTATGCAGCAGCAGGCTATTGATGCCGCTTTCTGCGATGCCCAGACGAAACGCGGGCTGACTCGCAAGTTACATAATTTTGTCGGTAAGGAGAACGAATAATGTCTGTGCCGCTGGTTGATTTTGGTCCGTATAACGAACATAAGCATGAGGCAAACACGCAGCTGGCATATGCGCTTGACGATGCGCTGACGTCCAGTGGTTTTGTCGCGGTGACAAACATTGGCATCGACCCTTTATTGCGCGCGCAGACCTTTGCGAATGCCAGTGAGTTTTTTGCCCAGCCCTCCGCTGTTAAGAAACAGTTTGCTTATACTGATCCAGAGGCAAATTTCGGCTACCAACCACCCCTTTCTGAAACACTTGAGCCGGGCCGTCCAGCGGATATCAAGCAGGCTTTTACCATGCGTAACCTGCTGGGCCGGCTGCAGGATACCAATGCCTGGCCCGACGAGACTTTCAAGCGCACAGCGCGGGAGTTTTTTGAAGCGTGCACCCAAGCTTCGTTCCGCATCCTGCGTGTGTTCGCATTGGCCTTGGATGTACCTAAAGACTATTTTGTTGAGCTGCACAGCGGTGAAAACGTGACCATGCGTTATCTGCACTATCCTGCGTCAGGATATGACGTGGCGCAGCAACAGATGGGTGCCGGTGCGCATACCGACTACGGTGCGGTTACGCTGCTGTTTCAGGATGAAGTGGGTGGGTTACAGATTAATGACCGGGACGGCGACTGGCGCGATGTTCCACCTATTCCGAATGCCGTTAATCTGAACACCGGAGACTTGATGTCACACTGGAGCAACGGTAGGTATCCGTCTACCGAGCATCGCGTGCTGCCATTGATTGGCGATCGAGAGCGACAGTCAGTGGCGTTTTTTACCGACCCTGACAATTCCACACTGGTTGAGTGCCTGCCCAGCTGCGTGGCTGCAGATCGGCCGGCCATGTATTCACCGGTATTGGCCGGCCAGCACATCCAGGCCAAGATTGATGCCAGTCAATCACCCGAGTTGGCACTATGAATCGGTTCAGGTTTTGCCGAGGCCATACAACCATGCTGGTGAGAGTCGGAATTGCACTGTGGCTCTGCCTCTGGACGTTGACAGGGCAGGCTGAAGACCAGACAGAAGTACAGACAGAGGCAAAGGGCTATAAACTGGCGGTACACAATGCACATATCATCACCATGGCACCGGGTAGTGAGGGCGAAGATCCACTGTTTGGTTACCTGCTGATCGGGCAAGACGGCCGGATTGCGCAAATTAGTGCCGGACCGTTGCCAGAGGATTTGGTCGTGCAGCGGGTTATCGATGCTGCTGGTGCGGTGGTGGCGCCGGGCTTTATCAGCGCCCACAGCCACATCTATATGAGTCCGCTGCGTGGGCTGGGTCACGACCAGAATCTATATGGCTGGTTTCAAGCTTGGGACTACTACTTGAGGCACACAGACGCCAGCGATATTTACTGGTTCACCTTACATGGTTCCGTAGATTTTCTTCGCAATGGTATTACTACGGCCTATGACTTTACGTACCCGGGCGTGGTCGAAGAACTCAGTACGGATCCCAGCCAACCTCAGGTGCCTGGCTATCTGAAACCGGGTCCTATTGAAGAAAACCAGATTCTGGCGAAGCGTGACGCAGGCTTGCGCTTTGTGAACAGTGTGTGGCTGTCGGAGATCGGTAGCGATGCAGACATTCGTCAGCGTTTCGAAGCGTTGCTGGCGTGGAGCAAACCTCATCAGGAGCACCCTTTGTTTCTGAAGATGGCGATATCCGGTGCGCAGCAGTTTAACCCGACCCGGCGCACTGCCAGACTGGAATCCGCCTTTATGCGTGACTACGGTTTGATGAATCAGAGCCACTTCCTCGAAAGCCCGAATGAGGTGGCCGCGCAGCAGGAGAAGTTTGCCTGGTACGATGAGGCGGGTGTGCTGGGACCTAGCATGATCTTCGGTCACTTTATCCATACGAACCCCGATATCCTGCAGAGGGTGGTCGAGACCGGCACAAAAATGAGCTGGCAGCCCACCTCTAATGGGCGGCTGGCTGATGGCATCGCCGATGTTGTGACCTACCGCAAGTTGGGTATTCCGGTGGCGATCGGTCTGGATGATCAATCCTGTACCGATGTTTCTGATCCGTATCAGAACATGCGCATTGGCATGTATACCATGCGTGCGCTGCACGAAGATGCCAAGGTGATGTCGATTTATGACATTCTGTATCTGCACACCCTGGGTAGTGCTGAGGTGCTGGGTATCGAAGCGGATGTCGGCAGCCTGGAGGTTGGGAAATTTGCAGATTTCCTGTTGGTCGACCTGCGCAGCCCGGACACCGGACCGGTTTATGACATGCTGGCCTCTTATGTTCTTGCCGCCAGTTTGCGCAACCTGAAAGCCGTTTTTGTTGGGGGTGATCAGGTGGCGGACGGGATGGCCATACTCACTGTGGATGAAACGGAAATTCGGGCCGAGATTGATCGCCGTAGCACCCGCATTCGCAAGGTCGCCGATGGCGCCTGAAGCTTCAGGTTGTGGCCAGGTTCAGAGTCAGCCACACGGCCGCGGTGCTGCTGATCCCGGTGGCCAGAACCTTGTGAACAACCGGTGTCTGCAAACGCGTCAGTCTTAGTGAAGCTATCACCACCACCAGAAGCTGGGCAGCTTCTATACCGATATTGAATGCCAGCAGGTGCTGCAGAAAGTGGGCTTCTGTCTGCATCAGCGCAAAACCGTTCGCAAAACCGAGACCGTGTACCAAGCCTATCACAAACAGGGTCACGTAGTGCCACCAGGTTTGTTGAGCCGGGCGGCGCATGGCGTTGATACCGTACCAGACAATGCTCGCCAGTATCAGGTACTCAATTACCGCGCTGTTAAATTCCACGATGCCACGTGCTGCCAGGGCGAGGCTCAGGCAGTGCGCCAGCGTAAACAGGGTAACCATCAGAAATATCTGGCGGGGAAGTCGGCAGCTCAGGGCTAGTGCGATCAGAAACAGGATGTGATCGAATCCCAAGGGCAACACGTGGGTAAAACCAAATATAGCCGAGTCCCACAGAGCGGCAAACGCCAGCGGTAGGTTGGGTTCCATTACTGGACGACCATTCAGATTGAAGTGCGGGCCAGGTTGCCCGGTCACCAGCCAGCGCGTTTTGCTGTGATCCTCCGCATGCATGGTGAGCGCAATGGGCTCTTCAAATGTAAACCTGGCCTTGAAGACCACCTGCACTGGCGGGCCATCACGTTGCACGGGTTCCGTGCCGGCAAACGTGAGGTTCATTCTCGGCCATTGAAACGGGTCAAGAAAGTCTTCCAGTGCGATATGCTCCGGGGCGCTTGCTCGAACGAAGGACAATGCGATGCGATGCTCGCCCTGGCGAATTTCGACAGCGCTGGCGAGTTGTTGCCACAAGGGGGCGTGCTCGCTGGCATTGATGGTTTGTGCAAGCCGGTGGTACGCCTCAGCAGAACCCGCTGTCCGCAGCAGATCGATGTGCAGCTGCAATACCGGCACCGCCTTTGGCGATCCCCTTGCAGTGCTCTGCAAGTCCAGCTTTACTTCGGTCATGTTCAGCAGGTGTGCACTGGCGAGTCCCGGTGGTAACAGGCAAACGAACGCAAACAAAAGTGCTCGGCTTACCGGTGGGATTAACCGGCAGGATGCCGGATGGGGGCGCTTACCAGACAACCGGGTGTGAGTCGCCATTGGTGACATTCACAAACCCCTGTGGAATTTCTTCGGTTGGGGCCACTAACTGCCAGCGCCAGGGCGAGGCGGTGAGAAAGGCGAAACGCATCCGCTCCGGCAGTCCTGGCTGGCCGATCCACTCCATCGCGTCCGCCGCATCGAACAACGCTTCAACGGCTGCGCCCACTTCCGCGACCGGTCTGGCAGACATGAGGCCGGCAATATTGAGTTGAACCGTGGCCACCACTTTGCCGTTGTTAACCAAGGCCCACCCGCCTTGCAGATCGGCAACCGCATTAACCGCCTGGGCCATGGCACTGTCGCTGTTACCGACCACCCAGATATTGTGTATGTCGTGCATCTGTGAGCTGGCCAACGCTGAGTTGGGTGTCTTTGGACCGACGTTGCGCCAGAACATTCGGGACGTTTCGCCATCACCGCGGTAACGATCCACAACCGCGACTTTGGATATGGATTCTGCAGGATCCGCGTTGACCACACCGTCAACCACCGGCAGCTCGACTTGCATGAAGGTTTCGCCGAAATAGAAGGGTTCCATTAAAGCTGCATTCACGGTGGATCGACCTGCTGGCGCATTGATCACGAAATCCGCCGCGGCCATTGGACGGTCCAGTTTGATGGTTTGTTTTAACCAGTCGGGATACTCAACTTTGGCAATTGGCATTAGATATTCATCACCGGCCCCCGTACGTTGGCCGGCAAGCTTGCCGTTGGCATAAACCTGGTGAATATTGACCTCATCAGGATTGTTCAGCAGTACCACATCCGCGTAGCGCCCTGGGGCAATTGCACCTACCAGGTGATCTATCTTGAAGTGTCGTGCGGTATTGTAACTGCCCATCAGGTAAGCCTGAATGGTCGGCGCACCGGCTTCAATGGCGTTTCGGATGTTGTAGTCCATTGCGCCCAGTGTGCTGGTGGCGGCGACGTCCCGGTCATCTGTGGTCACTGAGATGTTGCTGAAGTCTTTCAGCCCCAATTCCTGCATTTTGGGAAACAGCAACCGCGCGGCATCAGCTCGTACTTCCAGAAAAATACCACGCCGCAATTTGTGCAGACCTTCTTCTGCCAAGCGTACTTCGTGATCTGAAGACAATCCGGCTGCGGCAAAAGCATTAATCTCGGCTAACGAGCGTAGACCACTGGCGTGGCCTTCGACGGTGCCGCGTTGCTCCCAGGTTGCCTGAATCATGCCCCAGATCCGCTCGCTACCGGGTGCGTCTGGATTGCTAACAGCAGGCCAGTCCATCACTTCACCCAGCGCCACCACGCGTAAATCCTGGCGCAGGAAATCGGTCATCTCTTTGTAGCCATAGTAGCCGCCACCCTGCTCGTACACCGTGGGGGGTGTGGCTGAGCCCACGGCAGGGAAAATTTTCAGCGGGCTGCCTGCGTCTTCCGCCGCCAGCCAGAAATTGATGTTCTCCATGCCAACCACGTTGGACATTTCGTGTGAGCCTTCCACGGTCCAGGTATTGCCTTTTGGAATCACCAGTGCAGCCTCATACTCCGGGGTTAAATAGCTGCTTTCGATATGTTTGTGGGACTCGCCGAATGCCGGTACGGCCCACTTGCCGCTGACGTCCACCGTTTTATTCGCTTTGCCCGGCCAACTGCCCTGCGGGCCAACCCAGGCGATGCGTTCACCGGCAACGACAATATCCTGGGCGGGCAGCCACTCTGCCGTAAAGACGTTTAATACTGTTGCACCGCGCAGGATAAGATCGGCAGGTTCGCGGGCCAACGCAACCTGAATGAGTTCTTGCCGGACAGCAACTTCCTGACTGGCATCAATGCGTGCGTGGCCATAACAGGACATCAGCAGACAGGTTGCGCACAGCGCAAGGTGCCCTCGCAGAAACCGTTTGTTTTCTCCCATGATCTCTCCTCGCTATACCTAAAGTCTCTGGATTGGTAAGCACAGGCAGTGTCCTGCCTGGTCTTTAAACCCTACAATCTGTACTTTTGTACTTTTGTACTTTTGTACTTTTGT
>JBCCUW010000083.1:0-11671 GCA_039196385.1 Pseudomonadota bacterium | reverse complement strand
GCGCATGCCGGTGGAGCTGGGGTTGCTGGCCTGATGCGTCTTCAGGGTGGCCAGGGCCTGGTCTCGCAGTGTCTGCCAGGTTGTGGTCAGAATCAGTTGGTTGTTCACCTGTTTGGCATCAACGTCCCGGAGCAACTCAGCGAGTTGGTTGTCGCTGACCTGCCAGACGTCGCGAAAGTGTGCCAGTTCCACCGGCCCCAGTTGCAGCAGTTCTTGCAGTGAACTGTGGCTGTCAGCCTGGTTGTACCCGTTCAATTCAGCGCGTCGGGTTTCAGCGCGCCGCCTTGGCGTCACGGTGGTCTGGGTGTGGACTACTGCGCCACCGCCCAGCGTCAGGTCCAGGCCAAAATCACGGAGTACCAGGTGGTCACCCAGGCGCGCGGCCAGTGGCTCGTCACAAATCAGATCCACCAGCGCCTCTTCCCCGGGTTGCAGGCGGTTGCTGTCGAGCAGGGCAACTTTGCCGGTGGTATGGCTGGTCGCATGATAGATATGAACCGGGGTCCAGTGACGTAGCGGTCGAGGGAAATCCGGCAATACCTGGAGATTCACGGTCAGCTCAACAAAGTTTGGCGTCTGTTCCGCACACAGCCAGTGGCCGCGTTCGACGTCCTCCAGGTTGATGCCGGTAATGTTCAACGCGCAGCGGTCGCCGGGACCGGCTTGTTTCACTTCCTGATCCTGTGCCCGGATGCTCCGCACTCGCACCTCGCGGCCGCTGGGGAAGTGCACCAGTGTAGCGTTTTCTGTCACGCTGCCGGTGTGGACGGTGCCGGTAATCACCAGGCCGGCACCGTGCACTACAAAGCGCCGGTCAATCGCAAGTCTGAAAGGCGCGCTGTCCGCCTGTTGGCTGAGATGGTCGGCCTGGGCTTGCAGGTGTGCCAGCAACGGGGCCGTGCTGTCTTGGATTTCTGTTGATGTGGTAAATACCGGCGCCTGATCGAGAAACGTGCCCTGGGTTAACTGTTGTATTTCTTGTTGCACGGCGTCCAAGCGAGCGGGGTCAACGCGGTCGGTTTTGGTCAGCGCAATACAGCCCTGCTGGATGCCCACCAGCGAGAGTATGTCCAGGTGCTCTTTGCTCTGCGGCATAGGGCCATCGTCGGCAGCGAT
The DNA here is from genome assembly GCA_039196385.1 of Pseudomonadota bacterium. Lineage (GTDB taxonomy): Bacteria > Pseudomonadota > Gammaproteobacteria > Pseudomonadales > Azotimanducaceae > UBA4421. The sequence goes on along the minus strand of JBCCUW010000083.1, from coordinate 10,555 downwards.
GACCATCAAGGCATATTGATGGCTGGCCACACCGGCCACCATATTGTGGATAAACCTGTGATGGCCAGGCACGTCGACAAAACCGATGCGGCCTTCGTCGATGTAGGCAAACCCCAGGTCGATGGTCAAGCCGCGCTCTTTTTCCTGTTCCAATCGGTCTGTGTCCACCCCGGTTAGTGTGCGCACCAGGGAGGTTTTGCCATGGTCCACGTGACCTGCAAGCGTCACTATCATAAGTTCAGGTGTCCGAGATTGCTGATCAGTTCGTCCAACGGGTCAGCACCGCGCACGTCCAGCCACACCTGGTCGTCGCGAATGCGGCCAATCACTGGTGTGGGCAGTGCGCGCAGCGCCGCTTCGATATCGTTCGCTGAATGTCTGGCATGACGCAGAGTCAGAGCGACGCTGCTGATGGTTTTGTCCGGTAGCGCGCCGCTGCCGATCTGGCCCTGACTGGCGGTTATCTCCACCGTCCATTCAGCGGCAAAACAAGCCTGTAACTGTTCCGCACGCTTGCGCAACGCAGCTTCGCTTAACGTGAGGGTGCGTAACAGCGCCAGATTGTCCGGCAATGTGTCCGGGCGCTCGTACAACTTTAAGGTCGATTCCAGAATCGCGAGCGTAATTTTGTCAGCCCGCAACGCGCGTTTCAGCGGGTTGGTCTTAATTGCCTGCAGTGACTGCTTGTCGCCGACAATAATCCCGGCCTGCACACCCCCCAGCAGCTTGTCGCCGCTGAACGTGACAACATCGATGCCATCCGCCAATACCGATTGTGGGGTGGGTTCTGGTGGCAGGCCCCAACGGGTCAGATCCACCAGCGTGCCTGCGCCCAGATCGACACAGCTTGGAATGTTGTGTGAGCGCGCCATGGTGGCCAGTTCCGCAGCGTTAACTTCCTTGGTAAAGCCGTTGATGTGGTAGTTGCTGGGATGCACCTTCAATAGCATGGCGGCATCATCCAGCACCGCTTCATAATCACGTTTGTGGGTGCGATTGGTGGTGCCGACTTCCAGCAGGGTGCAGCCGGAACGGGCCATTAACTCCGGCAAACGGAAGCTGCCGCCAATTTCGATTAACTCACCCCGGGATACGGGGACCTGTTTACCCAGAGCGAACGTATTTAACACGAGAAACAACGCGGCGGCATTGTTGTTCACCACCGTGGCGGCTTCACAACCGGTCAGGCGTTGCAGCCGTTGTTCAATCACCGCATCCCGGTCGCCACGTTGGCCCGCGCTGATATCGTATTCCAGGTTCATCGGCCGGGTCACCAGGGTCTCAACATGTCGCCAGGTATCTTTGTCCAGCAAAGCGCGGCCCAGATTGGTATGAATTACCGTACCCGTCAGGTTAAACACTGGCTGATATGCGGTGGTGCGCAGTTGTGTGCTGATGCGCTGGGCGTATGCTGCAGCTGATGTCGCCCAATCCGGCACGCTGCGGTTGTTGCGCATTTCATTCTGCAACGTTCTGATTTCGTCGCGTACGGCCTGCACCCCGAGTTGATCCGCCAGGTGCTGTAGTTCTTCGTCCGCCAGCAAGCGGTCCACGCTGGGCAGGTCACGCAGGGTCAACGAGGGAGTGGGAGTGGACATTTTTACTTCTTATCGGGCCTGCTGGTTATCGGGTGCGGCTTGCTCTTAAACCGAATCTTCAGCGGATAATGTAACCCAGAAACCCTGTGTCGCCTAGAAAGGTCCATGCCGCATGCTGCGGGGTTTGCGCGACGCTGTCCTGCTGTATCATCCGCCCAGTCATACGAAAGGAAAGTTAATTATGAGTCACCGCACACAGTTAGCTGACGAAGGAGTCGCCTGGTCAGAGCTTGAACCCACAATGCGGGACATGGCCGGTGGTGATGTCGACTGGCGGCACGGAAAAGCCGCGGTGTATGTTTTTCATTCCGGCGACGACGTGATGCAGGTCGCACACGATGCCTACAGTATGTTCATTGCCGAAAATGGCTTGGGTCCCGCGGCTTTTCCAAGCCTTCGCCAAATGGAAGCAGAGGTCGTGAACATTGCCTTGTCGCTGCAGCAGGCGCCGGAGGGCGCTGCCGGTTCTATGACGTCAGGCGGGTCCGAGAGCATTCTGCTTGCCATAAAAGCCTGTCGGGATTATGTCCTGGCTCAGCGCGAGGTTGCGGGCACTCCAGAAATAGTGGCGCCATACAGTGTCCATCCCGCGTTTGATAAGGGTGCTCACATGATGGGGCTGAAGGTAGTGCGCGTGCCGTGTGGTGCGGACTTCAAGGCAGATGTGCAGGCTATGGCGGACGCGATCACCGACAACACGATCATGCTGGTGGGTTCAGCACCCTGTTTTCCATATGGCTTGATTGACCCTATCGAAGCATTGGGCGAACTTGCAGTACAACGCGATCTTTGGTTGCACGTCGATGCCTGCGTCGGGGGATACCTGAATCCTTTCATGCGCAGTGTCAGCAATCACATTATCGAGCCCTACGATTTTGCCATCGCCGGGGTCAGTTCCATGTCGCTCGACTTACATAAGTACGGGTACGCCGCCAAGGGGGCATCTACAGTGCTTTATCGGGAAAAAGCCATGCAGCGTGCGCAGGCTTTTCATTTTACCGATTGGCCTTGTGGCCACATGTATACACCGACCATCGCAGGAACCCGCCCGGGTGGGGCCATTGCTGCCGCCTGGGCAGTTTTGAAATATCTGGGACGCAACGGTTACGAAGCCCGCGCCCGGCAGATTGATCAGGCCAGGCAGATGCTGATTGACGGCGCTCAGGACCTGGGTCTCACGATTCTGGGTGATCCCAAGTTGTCTATTGTCACGTTCGGCTGGCAGAACGGTGACATTCTTGCCGTGGGAGAAGGGCTTTATGAGTCTGGCTGGTTCTCCTCGCGCGTGACCAATCCTGATGGTATTCAATACATGATTTCCCCTGAACACCACAAAACTATGCCTAACTATCTGAAAGTACTAGGAAAACTGGTTGAAGAAGTGGCATCCGGGAAACGTAAACGGCATCAAAACGAGGTTTCTTATAGCTGAAAAGATTAAAAACACCAAAAATAAGTCTGGCAAATATCGATTAAACCGATTAGATTGCGCTTCAACAAATCGATTAATACGATATTTTCGATTAAAGCGATTGCCACAATTGAAAGCATCAAGCTTAATCACAATCGTATGTCGATGAGTTAAGAAGTTTACGAGGGAAAGTCAAACCCGTCAGTGGCGGGCTTGATTCAAAGAAACAAACGGGATGGGAAGTTAACGGGAAATGGCAGGGGAAAAAACACAATTTCTGACACCAAACCAGGTGGCTGAGTTGTTGATGGTATCCCCAATTACCGTCAGACAGTGGGCGCAGAAGGGCATGCTTGCCGCGCACACGACTGCCGGTGGCCATCGCCGCTTCACACGTGCCGAAGTTGAGCGCTTCGCCCTTGAACGGGGTGTGGTACTTGCGGATCAGCAGGAGGCACCTGCCTCCGCTGATAACGCTGCACAACGCAAGGTATTGGTGGTGGATGATGACCAGCAGCTCAACAGCTATCTGGTTGCCCTGTTACAGACATCGGTAGACGACATCGAAGTATTCAGTGCGCTGGATGGATTCGCTGCCGGTCGCCTGGTTCAAGAGCACAAACCGCAGCTGGTGGTACTGGACATCATGATGCCCGGTATCGACGGTGTGCAGGTCTGCCGCTCGATTAAAGACAACGAACAAACCGCCCATGCACTTGTTGTGGCCATGACCGGCCATTACTCGGAGCAGCTGGAACATCGCGTACGCGAAGCCGGTGCTGCCGTTTTGTTAAAAAAACCATTCGCCGCAGAAGAGCTGTTCGAGCACTGCGGTTTTTCCCCGTTACATACCAATAAGTCTTAGCCAGAAACGGAGAACATGATGTACGCCGAATCCATAGAAACAATTGACAACAAAGACGTCAACGAGTGGTTTCAAGTTGAAGAAATTACCCCGGTCCCCGAGCCTGTCAGCGCCCGCGCTGCGGCTGCAAAACCCCGCAAAGCCGGACCGGCGCGTGGTCTGGGTGATGCAACGGATATGTACCTGAGCGAGATTGGTCGTGCAGAACTGCTGTCGGCAGAAGAAGAAAAGACTCTTGCCCGCAAGGTGCAGAAAGGTGACATGGCCGCCCGGGCAACAATGATCGAGGCTAATCTCAGACTGGTGGTGAAAATTGCCCGGCGCTATCTCAATCGTGGCCTGCCGCTGCTGGACCTCATCGAAGAAGGTAATCTTGGCCTGATTCGCGCGGTTGAGAAGTTTGATCCCAGTAAAGGCTTTCGGTTTTCCACTTACGCCACCTGGTGGATTCGTCAGGCGGTTGAGCGTGGACTCATGAATCAGGCAAAAACCATTCGCTTGCCGATACATATCGCCAAAGAATTGAACACCTATCTGCGCGCTGAACGCGAACTGGCGCAGAAGTTGGATACGGAACCCACCCCCGAGCATGTTGCCGAGCTGCTCAACAAGCCGGTAGATGATGTGCGCCATCTGATGGAGTTGTCAGACAACATTGCCTGCACCGAGATCTCTGTGCTGGATCCGGAGCGCGGCAGCTGGGACGGTTTCGACAGCCACACCAATGATGATCCGTGGCAGCTGGTCCAGAACGAACAACTCAGCGAACACATCAGTGACTGGCTGGATTGCCTGCCGGAGAAATCTCTGGATGTGATCTGTCGTCGCTTCGGCCTGCGTGGCCACGACGTCACCACGCTGGAGGAAGTGGGTAAAGCCATTGGCCTCACGCGGGAGCGCGTGCGCCAGATTCAGGTGGATGCTTTGAAAACCCTGCGCGCGATGTTAACGGAAGAAGGTTTTGCTCAGGACGCGGTTATCCTATAAACCGCGTTCATACCGGGGTGGGCCACCCCGGGCACAAGCTGGTGCTGCTGATGCACAATTGTTGCACAATGCGGTTTTGTCAGCAGAGTAACTAAACCATGAGCGCTGGAGTCAAAGTCGCCTTTATCGGGTTGGGTGTGATGGGTTATCCCATGGCCAGGCATCTTGCCCGGAACGGAAATCAGGTCACCGTCTACAATCGTACAACCGCGGTGGCCGATCGCTGGCTTGCAGAGATTCAGCAGGCACAACAAGATACATCAGCCGATAGACATCAGGTGGCACCCACACCGCTGCTGGCTGCACAGAATCAGGATATTGTTTTCATGTGCGTCGGTAACGATGCAGATGTGCGCTCGGTTGCGCTGGGTGAGCAGGGTGCACTGGCTGGCATGGCCAGTGGTACATTGCTGGTTGACCACACCACCGCTTCCCGGGAGCTGGCGTTAGAGCTGGCTGCCGAAGCCGCGGCCCGGGGTGTCGGCTTTCTGGATGCACCGGTGTCCGGTGGCCAGGCAGGCGCAGAAAATGGCGCGCTCACGGTTATGGTGGGTGGCAGCGAAAGCAACTTTCAACGTGGCGCAGACGTCATTGGGGCTTACGCCAAAAAATGCGCGTTGTTAGGGCCGGTAGGTGCGGGCCAGCTCACCAAAATGGTCAACCAGATCTGTATTGCCGGCGTTTTGCAGGGCTTAGCAGAGGGTGTGCATTTTGCTCAACAGGCGGGTCTGGATGTGGCTGCTGTGGTAGACGTTATCAGCCAGGGTGCGGCCCAATCGTGGCAAATGAACAATCGCTACGAAACGATGAGCCGTAATGAATTTGAGTTCGGTTTTGCCGTGGACTGGATGCGCAAAGACCTGGACATTGCCTTGAGCACGGGTCGACAGCTGGATGCCAAACTCCCGTTAACCGCGCTGGTAGATCAGTTTTATGCGGATGTACAGGCCGCTGGGGGCGGGCGGTGGGACACCTCCAGCTTGCTCACCCGACTGACAAAACCATGACATCGATCATAGCTTTAAACAGGCCTGTGGAAATGCGGTGACCCGGGTAAACAAAAACGCCAGCATCCGCTGGCGTTTTTGGTGGACGTTGTGGCGGTTCTCAGCGTTTTGAGATGTCCACGTAGTCACGTTGGCCGTGTCCCTTGTACAGCTGACGAGGGCGGCCGATTTTGTAAGGCCCGGAGATCATTTCGTTCCAGTGCGCAATCCAACCCGGGGTGCGACCGGTGGCGAAAATCACGGTGAACATTTCCACCGGAATGCCAATAGCCTTGAGAATGATGCCCGAGTAGAAGTCTACGTTCGGGTACAGACGTTTGCTGACAAAATAGTCGTCTTCCAATGCAATCTGTTCCAGACGTTGTGCCATCTGCAGGGTCGGATTGTCCTCTACACCCAACTCGGCCAGCACTTCGTGACAGGTCTGCTGCATCACCTTGGCACGCGGGTCGTAGTTCTTGTACACCCGGTGACCAAATCCCATGATGCGGAAGGGGTCATCTTTGTCTTTGGCCTTTTTAATGTACTTGTCGATGTTTTCAACGCTGCCGATTTCATCCAGCATGTTCAGCACCGCTTCGTTTGCACCACCATGTGAGGGACCCCACAGGGCGGCGATACCGGCCGCGATACAGGCGAATGGGTTGGCGCCGGTGGAGCCTGCCAGGCGTACGGTGGACGTTGACGCATTCTGCTCGTGGTCCGCGTGCAGCAGGAAGATGCGATCCATGGCCTTGGCGATGGTGGGGCTGACCACATACTCCTCGCATGGGGTGGCAAACATCATGTGCAGAAAGTTCTCTGCATAGCTTAAGTCGTTGCGCGGGTAGATGAAGGGCAGGCCCTGGGAATATTTATAGCTCATGGCCGCCAGCGTGGGCATTTTTGCAATCAAACGGTGAGCCGTAATTTTGCGGTGGGAAGCATCATCGATATCCAGCGAGTCGTGATAGAAGGCTGACAGTGCGCCGGTCACGCCACACATGATGGCCATAGGGTGCGCGTCCCTTCGAAAACCCTGAAAGAAGTGGCGTAACTGCTCGTGCACCATCGTGTGATTCTTGATGATATCGACAAAACCATCGCGTTCGGCTTTTGAAGGCAGGTCGCCGTTCAGCAGCAGGTAACACAACTCCAGATAGTCGGACTGCTCCGCCAGTTGATCAATTGGGTAACCCCGATGCAGGAGAATGCCCTGGTCCCCATCGATATAGGTGATCTCTGAATCGCATGATGCGGTAGAGACAAAGCCGGGATCGTAGGTGAAGTAGCCTTGTGAGGTTAGTTTGCCCACATCAATGACATCAGGACCTTCTTCTCCCTGATAGACGGGCAGTTCAATTGCTTCAGCTTCACCGTCAATAGTCAGTGTTGCCGTCTTAGTGGCCTGGTTCGCCATGTATCCTCCCAGCTAGAAACCGTTTCATACTGCAGATGGCAGAGTCTAAATTGGTTCTGGTTAGTTTGATTTTTATTATGGTTTTGGTTCTTTCTGTTCTGCTTATTCTGTTTGTACTGCAGATGTTTTTATTTTGCTCACGTAGACCGCGTGCCGCAGCCTTACCTGTTCTTTTTTTCACTATTTAACTTTTTCCCTGTTCCGTCACGGTTACCCTGGCGTGTGGCGTCAGGGCGGGAAAAAGTGCCGCATAGCGGCGGTGCTTAAGATGGGCAGACTATTAGACGCCAGCTAGAACTGTCAAATGTTAGTTGCCCTGCAGGCCCCCAATTTTGCCGCTATTCCGCACCGCGGCTGGCGATACCCAATGAGCCAGGGATTACCGGACGCTTCGGGTTGCCGTAAAACTTCACCGACACGCGGCCGTGCGCTTCCGGAACGCCGTAGGCCACCTGGTCTGCAACTTGGTAGGTAATTCTATCTGCACGCAATACTTCTTCGCCTCGACGCAGTTCACTATTGCCCTGGCCGCTCACCGTGCCTTGATCCAGGTCATATTTGACCGACCTTGCGGTCAGACTGAACGGTGGGCGTGCATTGTTCGCGTCTGGCCCGTTATCTGCCGCAGCACTGCTGGCCTCGTCGGCAAATTGCTCCAGGTGCAGCGTGAGCACACTGGTACGAAATGTATAGTTCCCCTGGCTGGCCACCACATCACCCTGCCAGATGGCTTTTTCGTCTGCGAGGTATACCGTAAAGCGGTCAGCTTCGATGTTGATGGGTTGCACGGTCAGCGGTGTTTCGGCGGCACTGGGCGTAGCGAGTGTGGCCAGCAGTAAAGCCAGCACTAAGATAGATAGTGTGCTGAGGCGGGATTCTGAGCCGCATACCCGTGGGTCATGCGAACTATCAGGAGTTGCGTCTAAGTAACGCATAGGGTTGAACATTTTGTGGAAATCCGGGTCGCAACAGCGGCGGCATCCTAACACAATGGTTGTCCGATGCCAGTCATCCTGGGTGTCCGGGTGGCAAAAGTCGCCTGAACATTAAGCGGTGCGGACACGCGCAAGCGGGAATCAACGCAAATTTTGTCCATTTTGCGGCGAAACTCACCTGCAACCTGGGTGATGTTCTTTCAATTATTCTCAAGGACTACTAAAATTGCGCGTTGCATATTCGGCCGGGTTCCCCGCCATCCAATCTATCGACCGATACCGCTCGACCTGAGCGTCTCGCACAAATCGAATAGCACGGATTCTGGAAACTACACCGGGTAAGTGCGGACAAAATTCACAATTCATTGAGTGCTATTGAGGTATTAATAGCGGTTGATTGTGAAACGCCGGCAAACAAGAACTTAACTTTGGAAGACATCCATGAAGACAGATAGACCTGTCAATCTCAACTTATTTCCCCAGCCATTTGCGGCGCTTGTGTCGATCAGTCACCGAATTACCGGCGGGGCTTTGTTTGTTGGGATTGTATTTGCGTTATACACCCTAGATCTTGCGCTTTCCTCACCCGAAGGATTTGCCGAAGCGGCGGCACTCGTGCATCAGCCATTCCCGGCGTTAATCTTCTTCGGCCTCCTGTTTGTCCTGGTTTTTCATATCGTTGCTGGCTTTAAACACCTGCTGCTCGACTTTCACATTGGCGACACCATTCAAGCGGCGCAGGCGGGTGCTATTGCCGTGGTTGTGGTGTCGTTACTCGTCACCCTGACGCTGGGGGCGCTGTTATGGTAACGCAGGTACTCAGCCTCAGCCGCAGCGGGCTGGCCGACTTTGTTATCCAGCGCGTCACGGCGGTCATACTGGCGGCTTATACGTTTTGTATGTTGGGCTATTTTCTCGGTGCAGCGGAACTCAGCCACGCATCGCTGACCGCGTTTTTCTGGTCAGCGCCGATGCAGATATTCAGCACATTGGCGATTTTTTCCACCATTGCCCATGGCTGGATCGGCATGTGGACCATCGGCACTGATTATCTGCGTCCTGCGCACATCGGCGGGTTGGCCACCGCCATTCGATTTGTCTATCAGTTGGCTTGCCTGCTGGCGATTTTTGTCTACCTCGTTTGGGCATTGCGCCTGATCTGGCAGTTTTAGGATTAAGTTATGACACGAATAAGAAAAATGGAGTTCGACGGCGTCATTGTGGGTGGCGGTGGAGCCGGCATGCGAGCGGCGCTGCAACTGGCTCAGTCGGGCCTAAAAACCGCTGTGATCAGCAAAGTGTTTCCAACTCGTTCGCACACTGTATCCGCTCAGGGTGGCATCACCTGTGCTATTGCCAGTGACGACCCTAATGACGACTGGCGTTGGCATATGTATGACACGGTGAAAGGCTCCGATTACATCGGTGACCAGGATGCTATTGAGTACATGTGTTCCGAGGGCCCTCAGGCAGTGTTTGAACTTGAACATATGGGGTTGCCGTTTTCGCGCACGGAAGAGGGTCGCATTTATCAGCGGCCGTTTGGTGGTCAGTCCAAAGACTTTGGTAAAGGTGGTCAGGCGGCGCGCACGTGTGCGGCGGCAGACCGCACAGGGCATGCGCTTCTGCACACGTTGTACCAGGCTAACCTGAAAGCCAATACCACGTTCCTCAACGAGTGGTTTGCGGTGGATATGGTGCGCAACCAGGATGGTGTGATTGTTGGCGTTATCGCTATTTGTATGGAAAACGGTGAAACCGTTTTTGTCAGCTCCCGCGCCACGGTGCTGGCCACCGGCGGTGCCGGCCGTATCTACGCCTCGACCACCAACGCGCTGATGAACACCGGAGATGGCATCGGCATGGCCCTGCGCGCAGGGGTTCCCATGCAGGACATTGAGATGTGGCAATTCCACCCCACGGGTATTGCCGGCGCCGGGGTATTGGTCACCGAAGGGTGTCGCGGTGAGGGCGGTTATCTCATTAATAAGGATGGTGAGCGCTTCATGGAGCGTTACGCACCCACCGCCAAAGACCTGGCCGGTCGAGATGTTGTCGCGCGTTCCATGGTGATCGAGATTCTCGAGGGGCGCGGTTGTGGCCCCGAAGCAGATCACGTGATGCTGAAGCTCGATCATCTGGGCGAAGAGGTCTTGAACAGTCGTCTGCCAGGTATCCTGGAACTGTCTCGGACGTTTGCGCACGCTGATCCGGTCAAAGAACCCATCCCGGTTGTGCCTACCTGCCACTATATGATGGGCGGTATCGCTACACAGGTCAGTGGCCAGGCGCTAACCCAGGATGGAGCAGGGCAAGATCTGCCCATTGAAGGTCTTTATGCGGCGGGTGAGGT
>JBCCUW010000082.1:0-11744 GCA_039196385.1 Pseudomonadota bacterium | reverse complement strand
GGTTCCGGATAACACCGGTTGGGATACGATCACCCACGATTTCCGTGGTCGTCTCTTCTCAGTTCGATTCAACGCCAGTCTGTAGTCGCATGACTTAAGACCGATTGACATCGGACTCGCAACAAACCCCGGACTTTCCGGGGTTTGTTCGTTTTGGGGGATGATTCCGCTAGAATAGCCGCTCCAAAATGAGCAGAACATTCAGTATTTAACACTTAGAGAGGGACACACACACCATGGCTGACGCATACATTATTGACGCCGCGCGCACCCCACGTGGCATTGGCAAGGCAGGCAAAGGCGCCCTGTCTGAATTTCATCCCGGACGCCTGCTGGCCAAAGTGTTTGAGGGCATTGCCGAACGCAACGATATGAACACCGCAGACATCGACGACGTGGTGGTCGGTTGCAGTTCTCAGGTCGATAAACAGGGCTCCTGCATTGGTCGTATGGCGGCCTTGGATGCCGGGTGGAGCACCCGAGCCAGCGCTGTGACCCTCGATCGCTTCTGCGGCTCTGGCATCACCTCGGTGAACCTGGCCGCAGCCAACATCATGAGCGGCATGGACGACCTGTGCGTCGCCGGCGGCGTGGAAATGATGTCTTATACTGCCACGCTGGGTAACTCGACCAATAACCGCACCGTGGATGGTGGCAACCTGCATTTGCGTGATATCCACCCACAACCACATCAGGGTATTTGCGCCGATATGATTGCCACCCTGGAAGGGTTCAGTCGAGAAGACGTGGATCGCCTGGCTGTGGAATCGCAGAATCGCGCCCAGCACGCCATCGCCAACGGTCATTTTGACAAGAGTGTCATGCCAGTCTACAACGACGATGGCACCGTGGCGCTGGATCGGGAAGAATTTCCCCGCCCCGGCACCACCATGGAATCGCTGGCTGAACTGAAAACCGTGTTTGACCAGTTTATGGGCGTGCCCATTGATACCACCGGCGAAACCTTTGACCAACTGGTCAAGCGCAAATACCCGGATCTCAACATCAACCACGTCCATCACGCGGGCAACAGCTCAGGCGTGGTCGACGGCGCTGCAGCGCTGATCCTGTCCACCAAAGAATACGCGGACGGTGCCGGCTGGAAACCCCGCGCGCGCATCAAAGCCATGGCCACAGTGGGCGGCGACCCGACCCTGATGCTCAACGAGCCGGTACCTGCTGCGCAAAAGGTCCTGGCGAGAGCCGGCATGACCACTAACGACATTGATCTGTTTGAAGTCAACGAAGCATTCTCGGTAGTAGCCGCCAAGTTTATTCGCGACCTGGAGCTGGACCCGGAGATTGTCAATGTGAACGGCGGCGCCATGGCCCTGGGTCACCCCATTGCCGCGACCGGGTCGATCCTGATTGGCACCATGCTGGACGAGTTGGAGCGACGCGACCTGAACACCGGCCTGGTGACCATGTGCACCGGTGGTGGCATGGCGCCCGCGATCATCATCGAGCGCGTCTAAGGTCTTGCCTGGCCACAGGGTAATGCAGCGGCTGCGTCGCCTGCTTACCCTGGGCCTTGTCACCCTCCTGGCGGCCTGCAGCACCGAGCCGCCTCCAGCGACTCTCGCAGAGCAGTTTACCCTCAGCTGGTTCACTCAAGCGCATCAGGATGTGCGTGGCGAGCATCTGTGCCATGCCCTGGGGCTGCTCAAGCACCCGCAGTTCACCTGCGACGAATTACTCGACCACGCCGCGGACATTATCCCGGACAGTCGGGAGTTGGTCAGCATCACGCCACGCGAGTGCATTGGCGATGTGTGTGGCGACTTTTTTGAACTGACTTTTCGCAGTCATACAAAAAACGGAGCCGACAGCGAAGAGATTGCGCTGGTCAAGCGCGATGACGGCGTGTTCCGTCTGTACTGGTATCGATCCACCAGCCTGCTTGCCTTGCTGCAACCTGCAAACGCGCAAACGCCCGGCGAGAAATCTCCGGAACAGGCCGCATATTCTGCCCTTACCGAACGCTACCCGGGCCTGTATCAGTTCCCACCCTGTTATGATATCCGTGTGTCCAGCAGCAACTTAATGGGCGAGCTGGCCGCTGCGGAACAACTGGACCCGGTCCAGGTTGAGCAAGCCGCAGCAACTTGCGGCCCGTCTTTCTGCCTGGCTTTTGTCGGACGGAAGGTGGCCAGCGTTTGTCCCTAATAACGTTGCCCCCACAACCAATGCACCTGAGGAATCAATACACATGAGCGAACTCACTGAATTCAGAGCCGACACCCGCGCCTGGTTGGCCGAAAACTGTCCAGCCGGTGCCCGTGGGCCAGGGCAGACTCCGTGGGGCAGCCGCAAGATTCAGTTGGAGGCAGACGCTGCGTTGTGGCTGGAACGCATGGCCGAGCGCGGCTGGACAGTACCAACCTGGCCTCGCGAATATGGCGGTGCGGAACTGGACCGGCAGCTTTACCCAATCCTCATCGAGGAACTGAAACGCATCGGTGCGCGCACGCCGCTGACCGGACGCGGGGTCAACTATATTGGCCCGACCATTCTGGAGCTGGGTACCGATGATCAGAAAGCTCGCTGGCTACCGGGCATTGCCCGTGGCGACGGTGGCTGGGCCATGGGCTATTCTGAACCCGGCGCCGGTTCTGATCTTGCCAGCCTCAGCACCCGGGCAGAGTTGCAGGGGGATCAGTATGTCATTAACGGGCGCAAAACCTGGACATCAGACGCCATGGACTGTGACTTCATTTTTGTCCTGGTGCGCACAGACGTGGACAAACCCAAACACGAGGGGATCAGTCTGATTCTGGTGGATATGTCCCAGCCGGGAGTGCAGGTGAATCCCATCCGCCTGATATCCGGCGCGTCCCCCTTTAACGAAACACTGTTTGAGGATGCAGTCGCACCTGTCAACGACATCATCGGCGGGGTTAACAATGGCTGGACTGTGGGTAAACGCCTGCTGCAGTTCGAACGTTCCACGCACGCGGGCATCAACACCTCCGGCTCACAGGGCGGCCGCACCGCCACCAGCCGCCTACCCGAGCGAGTCCGACCCTATGTCGCGTGGCAGCCCATCCCAAGCGGCAAGCAGATCATTGCGGACGCTGACATTCGCCAGCGGCTCACCCAACACGAAATGGATTACACGGCCCAGCGTTTGACCCAGGCCCGCGTGATCGAAGAAACCCAGGCCCGGGCACCGGGATTTGCCTCGTCCGCAGTTAAACTGTCCAACGCGCTGATCACCCAGGAAGCAGATGAAATACTGGTGCAGGCCATGGGTGTAAGCGGTGTTGGCTGGCACGGAGACAGCTTCAGTGCAGACGAAATTGAAGCCACCCGGGAGTGGTTACGACAGAAGTCTCTGACCATTGCCGGTGGCACAAAAGAGGTACAGCTGAACATCATTGCCAAGCGGGTTTTGGGTTTACCGGATTAGTATGCCCGACCAAATTGCCGACTCATCTGCCCGCGCCGGTACTGCTAAGGCTGCAGTCGTGTAATCTGCCAGTCTGTAATCTGCGAGTCATTGTCCACGCTAGCTGGGGCAGCAAGCTGATACCGAAACCGGTCGTGCAGGCGATTGCTACGCCCCTGCCAGAATTCGAACTGTTGCGCCTGCACCCGATAACCACCCCACCGTTCCGGTTTGTTAAGTGGCTGGTCGCCAAGTTGGTCCTGCAATTGAGTCACTCGTTGCATCAGCACATCACGGGACGTAACGGGCTGCGATTGCTCGCTCGCGGCGGCGGACAATTGGCTGTCGCGCGGACGACTGGCAAAATAGGCCTGCGCCTGAGCGGTGTCCACGGGATGTACCGTACCGTGAATACGGACTTGACGTTCAAGCTCACGCCAGTAAAACAACAGGCTGGCTTTAGGGTTGGCCTGCAGTTCCCGGCCTTTGTCACTGTGCGTATCGGTAAAGAAGACAAAGCCCTCTTCTGTAAATGATTTCAACAACACGATCCGGGCAGAGGGTTGTCCGGCCTGATCTACCGTCGCCAGTGTCATCGCCGTAGCATCCAGCAAAGACAAACTTTCTGCGTCGGTCAGCCAACGGGCAAATTGTCGGACAGGATCCGGATCCAGATCTGCCCGCGCCAGTTCCGCGCTGCGGTATTCCCGCCTCACGTCACTCCTGTCCCGCGCCGCGTTGTCCAGGCCTGCACCGCTACCCTGCTGGCTTTGCGCGCCACGGGTTGTTTCTGCAGAAGCAACTTCCTTCTCTTGCGTCATCTTTGTGCTCATCTATCATTTATGGTCTATGCTTCGATTGCCTCATAAAAGACCAATCGAGGCACTTTACGCCTCGCGTTGAGATCGTTAAAGTGCGCGAAAATAGTAAGATCGTCAGTGCGACTGTATAAAACAAAAATACACTGATCCGAACAACAAAATCACTAAACAAAACCCATCTAACCGAATTCATCTAACTAACTAAGTTATCCAACCCAATAGGTAGTTCTATCAACGCTTCTAAACATTTCAGGCGCATCCCGAACCTACGCCATTGTATCTCTATGCTGCTGATCACGCTGTGCAGCGTGACCGCGCAGAGCCAGGCCAGCACTGCCGCAGCGCCCACGAATCTGCAGCTGGCCACCGCGGGTTTTGCCCTAATGACTGGCTTTCCACAGAACCTGGTCAGCTATTTCCTCACCCCCGAATTTCAGCGTCAAATTGCCCAGGTTATTGGTGATTCTGCAACCGACAGCACAACCAATACGCCGGTCACGACGCTGACGCCGGTACTGAACTTGAACGCCTCTGCGACCAGCGTGCAACCCGGGGCCTATGTCACGCTGAACTGGAACAGCCTGCATACCAGTCAGTGCACTGCTTCTGGCGGTTGGGCAGGTCCGCGAGTGCCCCGCGGTAGCCAGGTAGTCGGTCCGATTATCACCAACCAGCGCTATCTACTCAGTTGTGCAGGACATTCTCTGAACGGTGGCGCGGTTGCTGAGGTGACAATTGCGGTCGCTCAGCCGCAACCTCTGGCGCTGCAGATGCAGGTGAGCCGAGCCAGCGTGCCCGTGAACAGTACCGTCGAACTCAGCTGGAACGCCACAAGTGCAGACTATTGCACAGCCGGACGTGACTGGGCCGGTCAACGTGCTACCAGCGGTAAGCTGTCCGTCGGTCCGCTGACCGAGAGCGCGACTTTTGACCTGACCTGTTTCCGCGGCTCAGAGCAAGTGGTGCAGCTGGTCACAGTAGACGTGCGCGATCACATATTGCGCTGGAGAGCGCCAACCGCCAACTCTGATGGAACGCCACTGGAGGATATTGGCGGTTACCGTATCTACTGGGGTAAACAATCACAAAATTATTCGGATTCGGTAGACGTACCACCCGACACCACCGAATGGTGGGCCGATCTGGCGCCAGGTACCTACTATTTTGCGATGAGCACCATTGGCGCTGACGGCATCGAAAGTACGCTGTCCCCGGAGATTGCGATCCCCGTAGAATAGCGCCTCAGCAATGCAGCGGGCTCAGCTCGCTGCGCTGCGCTCCGCACTGGGCTGAGCACTGCGATAGTCCCAGATGCGGGTGAAGAAGATGCCATAGACACACAACACCACCGACAGAATCATTGCGGGCCACAGCGCGTCCAGCGTGCTGAATCGCTCAATCATCCATCCAAGTATCACGGCACCGATAGGTGCGCTACCCACCATTCCCACGCTGAACACAGAGAGTATCCGACCACGATACGCCGGTTCTGCAGACTCCTGCACGATGGTTCGCGCAAGATTGCTGGTGAGCCCCATGTTCAGACCCCAGCCAAACGACGCCAGTACCAGTAACCACCAATCCCCTTCTATGTAGAACAGGAACAGCACAACGGTGCGCGTCAGCTGCATCATCAGATACAACCGGCCCGGGCGTGCCAAAGGCATGAAGCGCAACAGGATAGCATTGGATATCGCCGCACCGGCAAAGAACAACGCCATAAGACCCGACAGATCCAACGCGTCCCCTTGATAGACTCGTTTGACGATAAAGGGGAACACCGTCAGAAAAGAGCCCGCATTAAATATGCTGGAGACAAAGTTGATGACCAGAACCTGCAGGATCACCTTATGGCGATAGGTCGCCTTCAAGCCTTCCGCTATCCCCTGCAACGCTGATTCTGTCGACACGCTTGCCGGTCCGGGCGCCCTGACTACCCGGGTCATTGCCCAGCCTGCCAAACCGAGTGCCAGTGCCTGAGCAATCAACACCGGGGCGACACCCACGCGATCAATCTGACCGGCAAACGCCAGGCCCACCACCTGGACAACAAATCCGGCCACGGTTGCCGCGGTAACTCCCTCCTGGATACGGCTGCCGGTGATGCGGTTCAGAATTGCCTGCTGGGCGGGCATCGAGTAAGACTGAGCAACACCGATGCCCAACCCCCAGACCATCACCGTCCAGACGTTAAACCAGTTGGCATCGTGCATGGCGATCAGAAACAACGGGAAGATGGGCGCCACAAAGTAGATGCCAATCAACAGGTTACGCGGATCGGAACGGTCTGCTGAAGCGCCCCCCATCAGCATCAGAAAAACCCCCGGGATGCCAATAACCGCCTGAATCAACCCTACTTGATCTGCGGGCAGCAGCAGAATGCCCACCAGAATCCAGTTGATCAGCAGCTGTTGCATGGCAAATGCCAAACCGGAAAATGCCGTGCCATTTAAATAGGCGCGAAACTGGCTGGAGCGCCAGATGCTGCCCGAATCTGATGACTCTGATGTCTCAGCCACAGTGATCCCCTTTCCCCAGGGCATTATTTCACGTCACAGCACCAAAATGTGGCACATTTTATTTAAAGTGCCATCGTTGCAAGAGTTGCAAGAGACACAAGAGATACAAGAGATACAAGAGATGCAAGAGATAGAGAGCGGCAGCACATACCACCAGGAAACATTTGCAGGTGCACAACTGCAGCGGGCAGACCTGCGCGACTGTACCTTTACCCACTGCGATTTTGCCGGCTGCAATTTGCGCAGTGCTGATCTGACTGGCTCGAGATTCAGCCACTGTCAGTTCAATGACACCGAGTCGGGGCAGCCTGCCGATATGAGCCAGGCTGATCTGCGTGATGTGCAGTTCAACCACTGCAACCTTACGGTGGTGGAATTCAGCCGGTGCCGGGGCTACGGGCTCCAGTTCGATCACTGTCAGATGCAGGGCGCAGATCTGAGCCGGAGCGACTTTCGGCTGCCGGTGGGAGATTCGGATCTGGTGTCACTGCAGATCACACACTGCAACCTGGCGTACGCGAATCTGGCCAACAACTATTTGCCCACCAGCGAAATCAGTCACTGCCGCATGACGGAAGTGTGTATGGATTATTGCGATCTGACGGACGCAACTCTGCTCCATAACAACATGCCGAATCTCAGCGCCGTGGGCGTCACACTGCGGGGCGCAGATCTACGAGGCAGCAACTTCAACAACATTCACCCTGCGCAGATCGATTTGAGCGGAGTCAGGTTGTATCCCACTCAGCTTCTATATCTGGCTGAGACCATCGGGCTCGCGGTCGAAAGCGAGCCCGATAAGGACAGCTTTTAAGACTAGTCGATACTCAGCAACTCTACTTCAAACACCAGGGTCGACTGCGGCCCAATGGCACCACCGGCACCACTCTCGCCGTAAGCCAGCTCGGGTGGGATGACCAGTTTCCACTTGGACCCAACCGGCATCAGTTGCAACGCTTCGGTCCAGCCGGGAATCACACCGTTCACCGCAAAAGAAGCCGGTGAATTGCGCTCTACGGAGCTGTCGAACACAGTGCCGTCAATGAGTGTACCGTGGTAGTGGGTGGTGACCCTATCGGCGGCGCTGGGTTTGGCCCCCTCCCCTGCAATCATCACCTCGTACAACAAGCCAGACTCAAGACTCACCACACCAGGCTGGGCTGCAAAGCTATCACGAAACACCTTGCCAGCTGCCTCAACATCAGCAAACTTTGCCCGTTGACGGGCGGAAATTTCTGCCTGAAAAGCCGTAAAAACAGCTTGTTCGTCCGCACCAGCCAGCTGATTGGCTGAGCCTGCCAGCGCATCCTGGATCCCCGCGACGTAAGCTTCCGGATTCACCGCATCGCT
The DNA here is from genome assembly GCA_039196385.1 of Pseudomonadota bacterium. Taxonomy (GTDB): domain Bacteria; phylum Pseudomonadota; class Gammaproteobacteria; order Pseudomonadales; family Azotimanducaceae; genus UBA4421. The sequence continues at coordinate 3,666 of JBCCUW010000082.1, read as the reverse complement.
GGTCTGTTGCTGCAGCGCCGCTGCCTGATTAAAGCCAATCAGATAGCTGGCTTTTTCCGCATCACTGTTCAGCGCTGCATTTAGCGCAATTTTATTGTCATTTTGTTTGATCGTACTATCCTCAGCATTAACAGGTCGCTCGCACCCGATGAGCAGCGCGCAGGCTACAACACCCACCAAAGCGGCGTATACGGACGTTTTCATGCATAAATTCCTTTGTTGATTCGATACCTTCAGTTGCGACTTGCATTACTACCGGGTTACATTCTCCACACAGGACCTTGGAACATATTTGATAGTCTGCTTGAGCGTTATGGGGAAAACCTTGAGCAGGATATTCGTTGGTCTCGGAACTTACCCGGTAGCCAGCGAGTCACACTAAACAGTATGGCGCTTGCAAACACGCGAGCCGCACGGCGCATCTTAGCAGACAGTTGCGTGGTATGGCGGGGAATCTATAGATAGCAGTCTGTAACAGGTGTAACCACTCTATGTATTCGCAGTTTCGGAATAAAATCGGATGGGCCAAAAAGCCGATGCACAAATTCAGGTACTTTGGCTGGTCGGTAGTGGCGCTGTGCTCACTGACCGTGTGGGCCCAGACCGGTGCCGCGCCGGCGCAACCCGACCAGGCAGAACGCCAGGCGGCGCCAGTGCTACAACCCCTGGATGTTCATCCACGCACCAGTCTCACGGTGGTGGAACAACTGCGCCACAACCACTACATTAAAAAGCCGCTCGACGACGGTATCTCGAGCGATGTGTTCGACAAATACATCAACACGCTGGACCCGGGGCGCGCCTATTTTCTGGCCGAGGACATCGAAGAATTTGAAGCTTATCGTTACACGTTAGACGACTCGCTGAAGCGTGGCGATCTTAAACCGGCCTTTTCAATTTTCAACCGTTACCAGGCACACGCGGTGGAGCGCTTGCAGTACCTTCTGGACCAGGTCGCCATGGGGCTCGATCGCATCGATTTCACCATCGAAGAATCTATTGAAATAGACCGCGAAAACGCGCCGTGGCCAACCACTCAGGCTGAACAGGATGAATTCTGGCGCAAACGTTTGAAGGCGGCGGTGCTCAGCATGCGCCTCAACGACAAAGAGCTGGAAGAGATTGCTGAACTGCTGACCAAACGCTACAACAATCGGCTGAAGCAGACGCTGCAGAACAAAAGCGAAGATGCCTTTCAGGTTTATATCAATTCATTCGCCAGTATCTACGATCCCCACACCCAGTATTTTTCACCCCGCACGTCGCAGAATTTCAACATCAACATGTCATTGTCTCTGGAAGGCATTGGCGCGGTGCTCAAGAGTGATGATGACTACACTTCCGTCGTCAGGCTCGTGCCCGCAGGCCCTGCAGACAAGGCTGGCGCCATCAGCGTTGAAGATCGAATTATCAGCGTGGGTCAAGGCGCAGACGGTCCACTGATTGATGTTGTTGGCTGGCGGCTGGACGACGTTGTTGAACTGATCCGCGGACCGAAGGGTTCTACCGTTCGCCTGGAAATTATCCCCGCAGACAGCGAAAACGATTCCAGCAAGACCGTGTCTATTACCCGTAATACCGTGCAGCTGGAAGAGCAGGCTGCCCAGGCCAAACTGCTGACGTTGCAGGACAATGCGCTGGACAAAGAGGTCCGCATCGGTGTCATCGACATCCCCACCTTTTACGTGGATTTTCGCGCCAGTCAGCAGGGTGATCCCAACTATCGCAGCACGACCCGCGATGTCGCGCGTCTGATCAACAAGCTGAAAGGGGAAGGCATTGACGGGCTGATTATTGATCTGCGTGACAATGGTGGCGGTTCATTGCAGGAAGCTGACACTCTGACTGGTTTGTTCATCGAATCCGGGCCAACCGTGCAGGTGAAATCTGCGCGCCGACGCGCGAACGTGTACGCAGACACTGATGACAGTATTACGTGGGACGGTCCTCTGGCCGTTATGGTCAATCGCCTGTCTGCGTCGGCCTCGGAAATTTTTGCCGGCGCTATTCAGGACTACGGCCGCGGCTTGATTCTTGGTAGTCAGACATTCGGCAAAGGCACAGTGCAGACTCTGATTCCGCTGAACCGCGGGCAGCTGAAAATTACTGCCGCCAAGTTTTATCGCGTCTCCGGGCAAAGTACGCAGCATCAGGGCATCCTTCCCGATGTCGCCTTCCCTGAGCTGTTCGATGTCGAAGAAATTGGCGAAAGCTCACTGGACGGCGCAATGCCCTGGGACATGATCAAACCGGCTGTATACGACCAGTCTGCGGAGCTGCAGCCACTGCTGGCTGAGCTGCGTAAACGCCACGATCAGCGCACCGAAGATCACGTCGATTTTAACTACGTCCGCGCGCTGTCTGCTAAGAGCAAAGAGGCTTCCTTGCGCACACACGTTTCGTTGCAGGAAGCCCAACGCCGGACAGAGAAACTGGAAGATGATCAGTGGCGCCTCGACCTCGAAAATACGCTGCGGATCGCCAAAGGCAAGCCGCCCGCCAAAGACCTGGACGACTTGGATGAGCTGCAGGAAGCTGAACAAAAAGCTGCAGACGACGCGGACACGGCCAGCGCGGACGGAGCTGACGAAACAGATCAGCTTGCTGAAGCCGGTGGCAATGAAAGCCCCGCGGACGCCAAGGCGAAAGACGTGATCGAGAACATCGAAGACGATGCTATTCTCGAGGAAGCCGGCAAAGTCCTGCTTGATCTGATTGATCTGACCACGCAGATAGCCCAGCTGGAAAGTCCGCCCGCCAAAGCTGCGATGAATGCCCAGGCTGAGTTACCGGTGGCGGACAGTCAGGTGCCGGAATTACCCACCAGCGAACTGCGTAGCGGCGGCTAAGCCATTGCCGCTGCGCTAATCCGGCAACGCAAATTCAAGCCGGCGTTCGCGTATCGTCGTCAGCAGCGCCTGTTCAAACGCATCCACCGACATCGTGTGCTGATCTTTGTGGCCATAGCGCCGCAAGGTCACAGTGCCTTCCGCTGCCTCCCGTTCGCCAACAATCAGCAGATTAGGGATTTTGCTGGTGGTGCCGGAGCGAATTTTTTTCGGCAATGTGTCGTTCGACGGCGCCAGTTCCGCCCGCACCATGTGTCCACGCAGGCGCTCAACAATGCCCCCGGCGTACTCGTCGAACTGTTCAGAAACCGTCAGTAGCTGTACCTGCAGCGGCGCCAGCCAGGTGGGAAAGGCACCGGCAAAGTGTTCGATAAGGAACGCGACGAAGCGTTCATGAGTACTGAATGGCGCGCGGTGTATACAGTAAGGCACGTGCTCTTCACCATCAGAGCCAACATACTTCAGACCCATGCGCGCTGGCACCGCAAAATCCAGCTGCACCGTTGACACGCTCTCTTCGCGGCCGGTGACCGTCACAAACTGAAAGTCCAGCTTCGGGCCATAAAAGGCGCCCTCGCCAATACCTTCTTTGTATTCCACACCCAGTTCTTCCAGGACTTCAACCAGCAGTGCCTCGGAAGCCTCCCAGGCCTGGGGATTGTCGACATACTTTTCTTTGCCTTTGGGATCTTCGGGGTCCCATCTGGACAGACGGATTTTGAAGTCATCCAGACCCAGCACGCTGTATGCCTCCTGTGGTTTTATCAAGCAGTAACTGATGTCCGGTGTTAAATTCATGTATTCCCTTGGTTCTTGT
>JBCCUW010000081.1:0-11777 GCA_039196385.1 Pseudomonadota bacterium | reverse complement strand
TGGTGCAGATACTGTCTGAGGGTACGAGCGCATGTCGATTGAGCAATAATTAGGATATATAAATCAATGAGTTATGAAACAATTTTAACGGATAATGTGGGCAGTGTCCGGGTCATTACCATGCATCGTCCGGAACGCTTGAATGCTTGGACTTATCAAATGGGCGGGGAACTGCGTGCCGCGATCGAAGCCGGCAACACCGATGATGACGTTGATGCTATGGTTTTAACCGGTGCGGGCCGGGGTTTCTGTGCCGGTGCTGACGTTGAGGCGGTATTTAAAGCGCAGTCTGAAGGAGAGGATGTCAGTCGGGGTGGTGGGGCCGGCAACTGGGTGGAGCTGATGCGCTTATCTAAACCCATCGTTGCTGCAGTAAATGGAGCAGCCATTGGCCTGGGTGTCACCCAGATTCTGCCTATGGATTACATCCTGGCATCTGATCAGGCGAAATTATCGGTACGCTTCGTAAAAATGGGGCTGGTGCCTGAACTCGCCAGTTCAAATTTCCTGAGAGCTCGAGTGGGTTTTGGCCAGGCTAGCGAGTTGATGCTCACCGGCAAAACCGTGAATGCGGACGAAGCTCTGCAAATGGGTCTGGTGGATAAAGTAACGGCGCCAGATGATTTGCTCAACGAAGCTTGTCACGTGGCGGCTGCCATGGGGTCAAATCCCCGCAGCGCGGTGCAGCACATTAAACAACTCATTACGGCTAACGCGAACGAAACGGACCTGGCACTGGTGCAGCAGCGTGAGCTGGAGGCTTTAAACCAGTGTTATGCGTCCGCTGAGCACAAGGAGGCAATTGGCGCCTTTCTCGAGAAGCGTGAACCGGACTTCAAGACAGCCCGCCAACAGGACTGATCATGGCCTACGAAATAAAACGCTTCCCCTATGACCATACGATAGATGCGGATGGTCACATTCTGGAGCCGCCTGATCTGTGGGAAAACTACCTGGAAAACAAGTATCAGGAGCGCGCCCTGCGGATTGCGGTTGATGATGAAGGTTATGAATACCTGGAGATCGATCGGACACCATCCCAGCGCTCACGCCGGGGATCGTTGGGTCTGCTGGGCGCCATGGGTGAAGAGGATATGCGTCCCCGGCCGGACCGTCGCTATGCTGACAATATCCCGTTTGGGGCGTGCGACCCTGCCCAGCGTCTGGACCTGATGCAGCAGGAGAACCTGGCTTGCACGCTGCTTTATCCAACTCTCGGCCTGTTGTGGGAAGTGGAGTTAGAAGATCCGGAACTGAGTTTGGCCTATTGCCGGGCTTACAATCGCTGGATTGCAGACTTCTGCCGCAACAGCGGTGGGCGACTGGTTCCGATTGCCCAGCTCACGCTGCTGGATGTAGAGGGTTCCGCCCGGGAGTTGGAGCGTGCGGTGAAAGATGGCTGCAAGGGTGCCTGGGTGAATCCGTTTAATCACCAGCGGGTGATCCATGGTGACGCCACCCACGATCCGCTGTTTCGTCAGTGTGTTGAGCTGGACGTGCCTTTGGCGATCCATCCGACATTTACCCCGCATGGGGCTGCAGAAGGCATATTCGATTGGCCGCATAGCGGGCGTGCCTGGGGTGAAGCCATCTGGCTGCGCGCCATTGTGCAGCAGGCGTTTATCTCGTTTTTTTCACTGGGTACCTTTCAGCGTTTTCCCGAACTGCGACTTGGGGTGCTCGAAGCAGGATCGGGTTGGATCGGAGCCATGCTGGACCGGCTCGACGCCTTCAGCGCGTCCCTGAATATCAAGCGGGCCAGCGCAACTGAAACCTTCCGGGCGCAGTGCTTTATTTCAGGTGACCCGGATGAGACGGCTGCCCCGCACATCATCGACCATGTGGGGGCAGAGTGTTTCATGTGGGCCACCGACTATCCGCATCCGGATCATCCGCATACCTGGGTGGATGATTTGACGGCGTATGCTGAACAGCTTGCACCGGATACCCGGGCGAAGGTACTGGGCGACAATGTGCGGCGAATCTATAAGTTGGCGGTCTAGGCTTTCAATGGAAAACAAATCTCATGAGTAAACGGCAGAAAACGAGGCCAGCTCCACGCGCGGAGAAGCGCGTAGACACAAGGAAAGAAAAGCGGCTGGCACAGTTACGCCAGCTGGTGATCGATACGGCGGACAAACTACCTGACCTGGGCGGACTGCAGGAAACCACCAAGTGGGGACAACTGTCGTTCCTGCCTGCCAAGCCGCGGATCGGCACCACAGTGCGCCTGGGTGTACATGACGAAACGCACGTGGCGCTATATGTGCATTGTCAGACGGATCTGATCAGTACCTTTCGTACTGTGTGTCCGGAGCTTGAATACTCGGGTAATCGAGCACTGCTGGTGCCGCTTGCTGGCCGTTTGCCGACCCAGTCCTTGCGCCTGTTCATTGAAGCGGCGCTGCTCTATCACCTGCACAAACGCCGCAAGCTGGCGGGTTAGCGGAATGTTCGGATAGTCCAACGGATGTTGTTTTTTGATCTAGACGGCACACTGACCGACCCGAAAGAAGGCATCACTGCATCCATCCAGTACGCACTACGCGGCCTTGGCGAGACTTCCATCCCTCACCAGGATGAGTTGACCTGGTGTATCGGTCCACCGTTGCGCGGTAGTTTTGTCCAGATGCTGGATGCTGACCGAGCCGATGAGGCAGTGACGTTATATCGAGAGCACTTTGCCACCACCGGACTGTTTCAGAATCGGGTTTATGGAGGTATTGATACTTTGTTGCGCTCGCTGCGCGCTCAGAACCGGCAGCTATGCGTCGCTTCCAGCAAACCGCGGGTTTACGTAGAGCAGATCCTTAGGCACTTTTCCCTGGATCACTACTTCGCGCAGGTATTCGGGTCTGAGCTGGATGGCACCCGCGCGGACAAAGGCGAACTGCTGTCTTACGCATTAGCGCAGACCGGCAGCGCAGCTGCGGACAGCGTTATGATTGGCGACAGGCAGCACGATGTGCATGGCGCGGCGCTGAATCAAATGGACTGTATCGGGGTGTTGTACGGCTACGGAAGTCGTGATGAGTTAACCGACGCGGGGGCAAAACATCTGGTCGACAATCCAGCCCAACTGCTGCAGCTCCTGACACGCTGATTTTGCGCTGGCCTCAGCCCGGTCGGTTAGTGCGACCGGCAAACAACTCGGTAGGTCGAATTTTTGCGTATTCGCGCAGCACTGGGGCAAACTCTTCAGGTGTGCTGGCATGGATGATAATGCCGTCAGCGCCGGCATTAAACTGGTCGACCCAGCGCTGTGCGCAGGTTTTTGCGTCACCCACCGCTGCCGGTCGCCAGCTCTCAGGAATGAGCCCCGCAATGGTTTCAATCTGGCTGGTGGTGGCGATACTGTCGATGGCGCCACCCACCTGACGCACGGCATCATGGGCGCGAAATTGCGCTAAAACTTCCGGGTCCCACCCGTTGATGTTAACCAGCATGTCACCATAACCGGGAATCTGCAGATAGGTTGCCAGCCTGGCGATGATGTACTTCAGGTATTTTTCGTCGTTGACGTCGCAGGCGGTTGCCAGCACAGACCAGACCTTGCCAGACGCTGGCCGGCCAGCTTCCTGTTCACCTTGACGAAACTGAGCGACTGCGGCGCTCAGGGCCTGATCTGACATGAAAGTGTGCAGATGCGCGCCGTCATAAATTTTGCCCGCCTCAATGAGGCTGCGCGGGCCGAACCCAACGTACAGGATAGGAATGTCCTCTTTCACATAGGGCGCCAGGCTCAGCGCTTTGTATTGGCCCAGTTCGCTGTTGTGATCCAATACGGCTTCGCCTTGCCACAGTTGGCGCATGAGCTTGATGAAAGCCTGTTCACGCGCGTAGTTGGGATAATCCAGGCCCATTGCCTGCCAGCGCAGATTGAAACCTTTCGCCAGACCCAGGGCAAAACGCCCCTCTGACAATGCGTTCAGGGTAGACCCCATGGACGCCGTAATCACGGGGTGTCTGGTGTTCAGATTCGTGCCGGAAGTGCCGATATAGATCGATTCCGTCACCGCCGCACAGGCGCCGCAGATGGCTGCAATTTCTTTGTAGTCCGCCCGTTCTGACAACATCACGTTGCCGATGCCCAGAGCCTCTGCGTCAACCACCTGACGGATCAGGTCGCGCGGTGAGCGAGTGTGACCGGGTAAGCCGTAAAAACCCAGCTCCGGGAAAGCAGACGTATATTCAGGATGCACTAGCGGATTCCTTGCAGATATTGATTTAAAAACAGACCTTGAGGGTCTACCGAGTTGCGCATCTGCCACCACTCGTCCCACTTGGGATGCATTGCCGCCAGGGTATCCCCCGCGAGGTAGTTTACCTTGCCCCAATGAGGGCGGCCCTGATGGGCAAGAAAAATTTCTTCGCAGGCGCGGAAGTAGGGTTCATCGTCAGCAGCGATATCCTGGTGGACGGAGATCGTGACAGTATCACGCTGGTAGGCGCTCGACAGCCAGACATCGTCAGCCGCCAGCGTGCGATATTCGACAGGCCAGCGAACGTCCGTAAAATGCGTGTTCAGCAGATGCTGAATGTCGCGCATGCACGCCGGGCCTGCCGCTGCGGGGATAGAATATTCCATTTCGGTGTGTCTGTGCGGCCGATGATTGGGGAGCACCTCGTGGCTCCAGGCTTGCCGCTCACCCTCACTGGCCAATGGATAACTGGGTGCCGTGCATTCGTTGATCACCTTAACGTTGGCCGTGTCGGTTTGTGGGTACCAGAAGAACTCAAAGTGACGGTGTCCGCTGATGAGGTTGCCGGAGTCAGCCATGACTTCTTCAAGGGGGGCCGTCCAGCTGCGCTCTTGCAAGCAGTAAGCGGTGCGCAGTTGCAGGTGCAATTGCGTGATCACCCCGAAGGCGCCCAGATGTAGACGACTCGCCTGCCACAGGCGTTCGTCGTTTGCCGGCCCGCAGGTGATCAGCGTGCCGTCAGCCAGCACCAGCGTTGCGCCGATGACGCTGGCAGACAAGTTCTGCAGCGTCGCACCCGTGCCGTGGGTACCGGTCGCCGTAGCCCCGGCGATGGCCTGCTGATCAATGTCACCCTGATTGCGCAGCGCCAACCCCGCCCGATTTAACGGCAGCCCCATCGCATAAATCCGCGTGCCGGCCCAGACCCAGGCGGTTTGCGTTTCAGGATCTGTGCTGATGATGCCGCTCAGGCCCTGAGGGTCGAGCAGCAGACCGTCGTTTTGCACCAGCGGCGCATGGCTGTGCGTTGCCCCCGCAACTCGCACCTGCAGACCTTCGGACAGAGCCTGCGCCACCTGGCGTTGTATATCCGCTTCGCTGCGCGGGAAATGTATGGCGGTCGGATTGGCAGTCAGTCTGCCCGACCAGTTTGACCACTTTGGCACCGGTAGAGGCTCCGCGTTCGTTGGGTTTTGTTCCGGTTTTTCTGGTTTAAGCGCGTTCGGCTCGCACACAATTGGGCGGCACTCTCTCAGGCACACGGCTTACACTCCGGCTTACACTATAGAGGCGGTGGAGTAAAAAGTGGATACTGGAGCGCACTAAAAAACAAACGGTGGAGTCAGTTATGCCCAGGTTGGATCAAGTCAGTCGTGCCGTAGCGGATGCGTCGGTCATACCACTTTACGATGCTCTGTTCGGTAAAGACCGCGACCCCGTGACGCAGCCGGGTACTGCCACCGGGACCCCGGGCGACTGGTGGACTGTTTTCGCCCAGGTGCCTGACTGTCTGCATCACATGGTGGCGGGCTTTCAGTTTTATCGCGACGAGAAGCGCCAGATTTCTCCGCAGCTCAGAGAGCTGGGTCAGGCCCGGGCGGGTTTTGCCCGGGGCAGCCAGTTTGTTTTTTCGCAGCACTGTAAAGCGCTGCGAGCGGTAGGCTTTTCTGAAGCCCAGATTGAGGCCATTCCCCATTGGTCTGCGACAGATCTGTTTGATGACGTGCAGCGGGCGGTGTTGGCTTACACCGATGATCTGGTCCTGCAGGGTGGGCGGGTGGCAGATGGCACGTTTGCGGCATTGCGCCAGCATCTGAGTGATGTGGAGATTATTGAGTTGACCTATATCACCTGCACGTACGAATTACACGCCACGATGACTCGGGCGCTGCGCCTGGAATTTGATGATGTGCAGGAGCGGGTCGTCGAAGTGCCGGTTCCCGAAGGTGAAAAACGGGATATTGATTTTTTTCAGGATATAGACGAATAAGAAATAAATTCTCAATAAAAATCAATAATTTGTAGACTTAATTTGAGCTCAGTTCGAGAATAAACAGGAAGTGTGAGTCTATATGTCCCCCTGTTCACGTAGTGCCTGCAACGCCTCAGCGGAATAACCTGCAGCGCTGAGAATACTATCGGTATCGGTGCCCACTGGTCCACCTGCCCAGTCCGTACGTCCTGGACTGGCACTGAGCTTCGGCAGGATGGCTGGAATTTTGATGTCGCCTTCGGGGGTGGTGACCTGCTCGAACATGCCGCGTGCCTGGTAGTGTGGGTCGGCCATCATATCGGCGACATTGTAAATTGGCCCAACCGGCACCTGGGCTGATTCCAATGCAGCGATGACATCAGCTGCGGGTCTGGCCCGGGTCCATACAGCGATAGTGCCATCGATAAATTCCTGGTGTGTCACTCGACCGGCGTTGTCTGCATAGCGGGGGTCGGCAGCAATCTCATCGTGTCCCATCGCCTGCATCAGGCGGACAAAAATGGAGTCTCCATTGGCGCCGATCACAACATGTTTGCCATCCGCGCAGAGGTACGTATTGGTCGGCACAATACCGGTGAGGGTAGAACCGGCAGGCTCGCGGATGGCGCCGGCACCATCGTATTCCGGCACCATGCCTTCCATCAGGTTAAACATGGCTTCGTACAGCGCAACGTCAACCACCTGGCCCTGGGTGCCGCGTTGTTGCTGGCGTTCCAGCAGCGCCAGCAGAATGCCAAGCACGGCATGAATACCTGCCACTGTATCGCCGATACTCAAATTTGGTCGCACCGGTACGTCGCCGGGAAAGCCGTTGACGTAGCGAAAACCGCTATAAGCTTCGGTCACAGACGCGTAACCCGGCTTGGTGCTGTTCGGGCCGTCCTGTCCGTAGCCGGATATGCGGGCGTAAATGAGCGCGGGATTATCCGTTTCCAGGTCCGCTGGCCCCAGCCCCCACTTTTCCAGGGTGCCGGGCTTGAAATTTTCGATCACCACATCAGCGTCTGTCAGCAGGCGGCGCACCACCTGGCGGCCTGCTTGAGTGCGCAGATTGGCGGTGACTGATTTTTTGTTCCGCCCCAGTGAACGCCACCAATAAGCTGTGCCGCTGTCGTCCAGCAAGCGCCAGCCGCGGATCGGATCGCCATCGCCGGGTGGCTCAACTTTGATCACTTCAGCGCCGAAGTAAGCCAGCATCGTTCCGGCGAATGGCCCAGCCAAAAGTTGGCCCAGTTCAATGACGCGGATTCCGTCCAGTGGTCTGTTAGACATACTTTCAATACCTGATTCTCACCGCTGCTGTTCTCTGGTCAGTTCTTTAACCGCAGCGCGCTTAATGTAACATGGCAGTGTATTGGCAGTCGTGTCGGGAGATGAAATTTGACGGTGGTGACGTGTGTTGAGGATCTGCGCATTCTGCACAAACGGCGCGTGCCGCGGATGTTTTATGACTATGCACAATCCGGTTCCTGGACGGAGTCTACCCTGCGTCGCAACAGTGAGGCGTTTGCGGAGTTGCAACTGCGCCAGCGCGTGGCGGTGGATATCAGCCAGCGTCAGCTGAGCACAAAGATGCTCGGGCAAACCTATAGTATGCCGGTAGGTATAGCCCCTACAGGACTGGCCGGCATGCAGCACGCTGATGGTGAAATACTGGCTGCACAGGCGGCGGAAGCGTTCGGGGTGCCATTTATTCTGTCCACGATGAGCATCTGTTCGCTGGAGGATGTGGCAGCCCACACCAGCAAGCCGTTCTGGTTTCAACTGTATGTGATGAAGGATCGTGACTTTATTGCCGGACTGATTGATCGCGCCAGGCAGGCGGGCTGCTCTGCCTTAGTCTTAACGCTGGATCTGCAGATCCTGGGCCAGCGTCACCGGGATCTGCGTAATCGCATGACTGCACCACCGCGCCTGACGCTGCCTAATCTGATTAACATGGCGACCAAGCCAGCCTGGTGTGCCGGCATGCTGCGTACCCATCGCCGTGACTTTGGCAATGTTGTGGGGCATGCCAAAGGCGTTGGCGATTTGCGCTCGTTGTCCACCTGGTCAGCAGAACAATTGGATCCATCACTGGACTGGGCAGACGTTGCCTGGGTTAAGGAGCAGTGGGGTGGGCCCCTGATTCTGAAAGGCATTATGGACCCGGCGGACGTTCCCTTTGCCATCGACAGTGGTGCGGATGCCTTGATTGTGTCGAACCACGGTGGTCGTCAACTCGATGGGGCGCCCGCCGCACTGGATGTACTGCCCGAGATTGCGGCTTTGGCTGCCCCCCACATGGCGGTATGGGTCGATGGCGGCATCCGCTCCGGGCAGGATGTCTTCAAGGCTATCGCCTGTGGTGCTTCGTCCACCTTCATCGGTAAGGCGTTTTTGCATGGACTGGGGGCAATGGGTAAAGCCGGGGTGACTAAGGTGTTGGAAATAATTGCCAATGAATTGGATCTCACCATGGCATTCTGTGGGCATACGGATATTAATACGGTAGATTCAGCCGTGCTGTGGCGTGACACCGGGGCCTTACACCGTAGCCTTACAGACTGCGCGACCAAGCCGGCCTGAGCCACAGCAACAAAACAGCGACCGACAACACAAAGCAAAAGCACAATCAGAAGCACAATCAGAAGCACAAGGAGACGGGGGATGACCACACTGCAGGAAATAGCCGCACCATTTATCGAGATGGCTCACAAAATCGTTTGGTGTACGGTAGCTACGGTGGACAAACAAGGGCGTCCACGATCCCGCGTATTGCATCCGATCTGGGAGCAGACGGAAGACGGCCTGGTCGGTTGGATTGCCACCGGACCGACTCCGGTCAAACTGGCGCATCTGCAAGCCAGCCCCCATGTATCCTGCAACTACTGGACCCCAGACCAGGACACCTGTGTGGCGGAATGCAAAGCTGCCTGGGTGGAGGATGCCGCCACGAAGGCAGCGGTGTGGGACAAGTTTGTCAACGGTCCGGAGCCGGTCGGTTACGATCCGGCCATGATACCGGGCTGGAATGACGCTACTTCGCCGGGATTTGGTGCACTGAAGCTGGATCCGTGGCGCATCCGGGTCATGCCCGGCGCAGCGATGCTCAGCGGTGAAGGTATTCTTGTCTGGCAGGCCTGACCCAGGCCGGCTGGACCTACGCAAACTCGACAAACTAACAGGAAGCAGAATGGGCGTAACAACCGAAATTTTTGACTTGAGCGGGCAGGTTGCTGTGCTCACTGGGGCTAGTAAAGGCATGGGCCGCAGCATGGCCATTGCGCTGGCTGACCACGGCAGCAACGTGGTGGTATCCAGTCGCAAACTCGATCAGTGTCAGGTAGTCGTTGACGAAATCAACGACCGCTGCGGTGAGGAAAGGGCCATTGCGGTTGCTTGCAATATTGGCTACAAAGACCAATTGCAGGCGCTCGTGGACGCCACCCATGAGCGCTTCGGCGCGATTGACACGCTGGTAGCAAATGCCGGCATTAATCCGTTTTATGGCTCGATGCGGGATATCCCGGACGAAGCCTTCGACAAAATCCTGGCTTCTAACGTGCGCTCGAATCACTGGCTGACCCAAATGGTGCTGCCAGACATGCTGGAAAAAGGCCGTGGTTCCATCATGATTACCTCAAGTACGGGCGCTTTTGCCGGCTCTGAAACCATTGGCACCTACAATATTTCCAAGGCCGCCGATATTGCACTCATTCGCAACCTGGCCCTGGAGTGGGGACCGCAGGGTGTGCGCGCCAACGCCATCTGCCCAGGTCTGATCCGCACCGACTTTGCCAAGGCGCTGTGGGACAATCCTGAAGCTGCCGCCCGGGTCAACGCACAAACACCCTTGCGGCGTTTTGGTGAGGCAGACGACTTCATGGGTATTGTGGTGTTTCTGGCTTCAGATGCCAGTGCATACGTGACCGGCCAGGCGCTGACAGTCTGCGGCGGTACGTATATGTATCGCTGACAGCAATGCTCTGCTGATGAGTGATTCAACAACCCAATGGATTGACCCGTACGCCGGTTTTCAATACACGGAAGACATCATCACCGTAACCGCGGCGCACCAGCGTGATAAATTATCGGTCTGCGGCATTCAACCGGATGTTTTTGGTCAGCATGTGGATCCGGCCTTTTTTATTGGCATTGCGATCCATGCGGGTATCAAAAGTGGCATCACCGCCGAGGGTAATGTGAACATGCTACAAACTGTCATCCAACACCGGCCCGCGCTCCTGGATGAGCCGTTGACGGTGCGGGGAGAAATTGTGGCAGTGAATCCGGTACCCAGAGGCCGCACGCTGCATACCAGCGTCGACTTCCTGGATGCTCACGGTGAACCGGTGATTACGGCCAACCGGGTTTCGTTAAAACCCGAGGCTGCAAAGCCCGAGGCTGCGGCGTCAGCGAAAGGTGGTGCCGGTGAGCGACCACCACCGGTTATCGAAGATGTTGCCGGCCTGACGCTTGCTGACAGTTACGCTCTGACGCCGGAACGGGTTAAAGCGTACAGCAGCGAAGGCAATTCCATCCACTATGAACAAGCGGCAGCTGAGCGGGCAGGTTTTCGCGCACCGTTGATCGGTGGCGGTATGGGTGTGCACTACCTGACCGCGTATCTTTGGCGATTACAGATACCTGCTCGCTTCTCCATGGATATTTATTTCCGCCGCCCGATCTTCTGGGACGAGCGGATTCAGGTGGGTGTGGCTGGTGGTGCCGAGATGACCGCGACAAAGGTGTCTTATCCTCGGGCGCTCGCCTTACTTAAACCGGAAGGTAAAATCGGCACTGAGCTGGCGCTGCAGATTCTTTGATCTGCCATTAATCAAATAGGGAGAATGCTTTTGAAATGTCATGAAGTGGACTACGAAATTTTTGGCGACGACATGCAGATTGTCGAGGTGGAACTGGACCCGGGAGAGGTCGTGATTGCCGAAGCAGGCGCCATGAACTATATGGAAGATGGCATCAAGTTCGAAACGAAAATGGGTGACGGTTCCAACGCTGACGGCGGGGTGCTGGACTCCATTTTGAATATCGGTAAGCGGGTGCTGACGGGCGAGTCGATCTTCATGACCCACTTCTCCAATGTCGCTGACAGCAAAAAACGCGTCGCTTTTGCGGCACCCTATCCCGGTAAAATTATTGCCATGGATATGGCGGCGATGGGTGAAGAATTGCTCTGTCAGAAAGACGCCTTCTTATGTGCTGCTTTTGGCACGAACCTGGATATAGCATTCCATCGTCGGCTGGGCGCCGGCTTTTTTGGCGGTGAAGGATTTATCCTGCAACGTCTTCGCGGTGACGGTAAAGCTTTTATTCACGTGGGCGGTACTGTGGTAAAACGAGAATTGCGCAACGAAACACTGCGGGTAGATACGGGCTGTATTGCCGCCTTTACACCGGGTATTGACTACGACATCGAACGCGCTGGCGGCCTTAAATCCATGGTCTTTGGTGGTGAGGGTCTGTTTCTTGCCACCTTAAAAGGGACCGGCACGGTCTTTCTGCAGAGTTTGCCTTTTTCTCGCCTGGCGAATCGGGTGCTGCAGGCGACCCAGATCGGCCAGAAGAAGGGTGAGGGTTCT
>JBCCUW010000080.1:0-11795 GCA_039196385.1 Pseudomonadota bacterium | reverse complement strand
GTTGGGGTTGTTATGATGCACTGATACAGCGCTTCCAGCCGGTCAATAACCTGAGCCTGGGCAGCATCCTGCTGAAACTCCCCGTTGCGGATTTTTTCCTGATATCTTAGTTTTGGACTGGTGGTAGACATTAATTTGCATCAACTACTAAACCCGCGCGGCCCCAGGCCGCACCCGGATCGCCACGCTGACAACGCGCAACAAGCGACCAATATGGTCAACAAAGCGGCCGGACTTTAACCACACAGCTATAACCTTGCAACACACGGTAAATCGCCCGCCAGATGATGACCCCCAGCCCATGTCTCCAGTAACCCGCTTTGTTCTTGTGCCTGCTCTGATCGGCGTAGTACTGGGGCTGGCAATTATGCTCTACAAGAACAGCGCGCCGACCAAACCTGGCTTTGCGGCTGCGGTGAATCGCGCCGCGCCCGCTGTGGTAAACATTTACTCGACGAAGATTACGCGCCAGGGTCTGCTCTGTCGGATTCCGGCCTACCGTGAACTGTGCAAAGCATTCGGCAGCGCGCCACAGGTCCAGAACTCTCTGGGTTCAGGCGTTATCGTGAGAGCAGACGGCTACGTTTTGACCAACCATCACGTCGTGGCTGAGGCTGATGAAATTCTGGTGATGTTTGCCAACAACCAAACCACCTCTGCCCGCGTGATCGGTTCCGACCCACATACAGATCTGGCCGTCATCAAGGTTGCAGCACAGGGACTGCCCGTCATCCCCCAACTCCAGGATGAATCGCCCCAGGTCGGCGATGTGGCGCTGGCGATCGGCAACCCTTTTGGCCTGGGTCACAGTGTCAGCCAGGGGATCATCAGCGCGTTTGCCCGCACGATCATCACCAACAGCCCCTACGACGACTTTATCCAGACCGACGCCGCCATCAGCCCGGGGAATTCAGGCGGCGCTTTGGTCGATCACAAAGGTCGTCTTCTGGGCATCAACACGATGATCTATTCCCAATCCGGCGGTTCCGAAGGCATCGGCTTCGCCATACCCTGGCATATAGCGCTGTCGGTTATGGATCAGATTGTTGCACACGGCCGGGTGATTCGTGGCTGGCTGGGGGTGAGTCTTACCCCACAACCCCTGCCGAACGCGCCCAGTGGATTGCGTGTCACCGCCGTGACCCCACAGGGTCCAGCATACGCTGCAGGTCTGCGTACCGGCGACATTATCCTGTCGGTACGGCGAGCCCCGGCAACCAACGCTTATACGATTACCCAACTGATCGCGAGCACACCCCCAGGTGAGAAAATTGAACTCGAAGTAATGCGCAATCAGGAGCGTTTCAGGGCTACCGCCGTTGCGGGAGAGTTGCTCAACCCTTAGCCGGTTTCTGTAGGTTTCTGTTGAGCCCTGACCGCCGCTGCCCTGGCATGGGCATGCAGTCCTTCACTGGTCGCCAGCGGCACCGCAATGTCTGCCAGTTCAGCAGCACCTTCTGCAGATATTCGAATCACTGAACTGCGCTTCACAAAGTCATACACGCCCAGCGGAGAACCGAAACGCGCCGTACCAAATGTAGGCAGCACGTGTGAAGGACCTGCAACATAATCCCCAAGGGTCTCGCCCGCATATGCCCCGCAGAAAATGGCGCCCGCATGTCGAATCTGAGGCAGCAGAACGGCTGGATCCTCCACCTGCAGTTCCAGGTGTTCGGGCGCAATCCGGTTTGCAATATGCACCGCCTCAGCCATGTCGCGACATTCAATAAGGCCACCACGCTGCGCAAGCGAAGCTGCGATGGTGGCGTGCCGCGGCTGCGCACTCAACAGAGCGCTCATCTGATTTTCGACTTGAGCCAGAAAGTCCGCATCCGGAGAAACAAGAATGCTCTGTGCAGCAGCGTCATGCTCAGCTTGGGAAAACAGATCTAACGCACACCATTCGGCGTTTGCGCCAGCGTCTGCCAGAATCAGAATTTCGCTGGGACCCGCGATGATGTCAATGCCCACATGCCCATAAACCTGACGCTTGGCTTCAGCGACAAAAGCACCACCCGGACCAACAATCTTATCAACCCGCGGCACGCTCTGGGTGCCATATGCCAAGGCCGCAACAGCCTGAGCCCCGCCAATGGTAAAAACCCGGTCCGCGCCCGCAATCGCCAGAGCCGCCAATACCATATCGTTGCGTTGCCCCTGGGGGGTGGGCACCGTCACCACTAACTCGTCCACGCCAGCGACTTTGGCGGGCACCAGAGTCATCAGCCCCCGAGTCGGGTAGCTTGCCTGGCCACCCGGCACATAAAAGCCGACGCGTTCAAGCGGCGTGATTTTCTGACCCAACTCATTACCCAGATCATCAGTAAACGACCAGGATTCCTCTTTCTGATGCAGATGATACTGACGTATGCGCTCCGCGGCGTTTTCCAGCGCGGCGCGTTCGCTGGCGCCAATCCTGTCGAGCGCCGCAGCCAGGTCTGAAGGATGAATCTCCAGCGCCGACATATCTGTGGCGGTCAGTTCATCAAAACGCCGGGTGTATTCAAGGACTGCGGCATCACCCCGGGTGCGCACATCGGCCAGTACACCACGTACAATGTCTTCCACCCCGCCGGACTCCCCCAGGTCCCACTGCAGCAGATCGTCCAGCTGGGTCTGAAAAGCAGGATCCGCAGTGGTCAGCCGTTTAATCTCCAGTTGATGGTCAGTCACCGTAGATTCCCTCTGTCCACACAGCTGTTTGTTGTCATCACTTACTACCTCTTCTTACTGCGTAGTGTTTTTACTGCGTAGTGCGCAGTGCATGCTGCTTCGCGCTAAATGACCGTTTTCAACCGCGCCAGGAGATCCTGCACTTCGTCAAACTTTGTTTTCATGGACGCGCGGTTAACAATCAACCGGGTACTGATATCACATATTGTCTCACGAGCTTCGAGACCATTGGCTTTTAACGTATTACCCGTGTCAACAATATCGACGATGGTATCTGCCAGACCCAGCAGTGGGGCAATCTCCATGGCGCCGGAAAGCTTGATCACAGAAACCTGGCGCGACTGCCGTTGATAATAGTCACGCGTGATGTTGACAAATTTGCTCGCCACCCGCAGCAAACCCGGCGGTTCGACCTCACCCACGGGCCCAGCGGTCATCATTTTGCACTTGCCAATCTGCAGGTCCAGCAGTTCATAAAAACCCATGGCTTCGCCGTATTCGAGGATAGTGTCCTTGCCTGTGACACCAATGTCAGCAACACCATGCTCCACGTAGGTTGGCACATCCGCACTGCGTGTCACAATCAATCGGTGCCCGCCGCTGCGGCTATTGAAAATCAGTTTGCGCGACTCGCCTGGATCGGTGTCTGGCTCGATCTCGCACGCAGCAAACAGCGGTAGACATTCCTGCAGAATGCGCCCTTTGTTCAGAGCGATAACCAGTCCCATGCGTGATTTACCTTAATTAGTAACCAGGCGACTTTGCGTACGCCTGAAAAAAATGAATGTTAACAGTTTGGCGTCACAAAGGGAGTGTTATCACGACACCCGCTGTACCTGTGCACCCAGCTGCTGCAGCTTTTCTTCGATGGTCTCGTAACCGCGGTCAATGTGATAAATCCGATCGATCAGGGTGGTGCCCTGAGCGACCAGCGCGGCAATGACCAGACTAGACGAGGCGCGCAGGTCTGTGGCCATGACTGGCGCCGCAGCAAGGTTTTCCACACCATGCACAATCGCCATCGAATGGCCGTGCACTTCAATGTTCGCCCCCAGCCGGTTCATCTCCTGTACGTGCATAAACCGATTCTCAAAAATGTTTTCGCTGATACTGGCAGTGCCCTGCGCGACTGCGTTTAGCGCCATAAACTGCGCCTGCATATCCGTAGGAAACCCGGGGTACGGGGAGGTTTCGATATCCACCGCCAGAGGCCGCTGACCATGCATGTCCAGTGTAATCCAGTCCCCTCCGGTCGTGACCTCAGCGCCGGCCTGACGCAGCTTCTCTAACACCGCGCTTAAGGTGTCCGGATCAACGTCAAGCACCGTCACGCTGCCGCCTGTCGCTGCAGCTGCAACCAGATAGGTACCGGCTTCAACACGATCCGGCATCACCCGGTGTTGCGCCCCGTGCAGGGCCGGAACACCCTCCACTTCGATTGTTGAGCTGCCGTGACCGCTGATCCGCGCACCCATCGCGGCCAGGAAATTACCTAGATCCGTAATCTCCGGTTCCTGCGCGCAGTTGTGCAAACGGGTGGTCCCCTGAGCCAGACAAGCCGCCATCATCAGGTTTTCAGTGCCGCCAACAGTCACGACATCCATATAAATTTCACCGCCACGCAAACCTTGCGGCGCCTGCGCGTGCACGTAACCATCAATGACCTCAATAGCGGCACCCATTGCCTCCAGTCCTTTGAGGTGTTGGTCCACCGGCCGTGAGCCGATCGCGCACCCACCAGGCAGGGAGACCCTGGCTTCACCGAACCGCGCAAGCAGGGGGCCAAGAACAAGAAACGAGGCGCGCATGGTTTTCACCAATTCATAAGGCGCTACCAGCGGACCCATATTGTGCGCGCAAACTTCGACGTTGAGCTTTTCATCAATCACCACGTCTGCACCCAGTGTTCCCAACAACTCAATCATGGTGGTTACATCGTGTAGATGGGGCGCATTGCTGATGATCACCGGCTTGTCGGTCAGCAATGTCCCCGCCAGAATGGGTAACGTTGAGTTTTTTGCCCCGGATGCGCGCAGGCGGCCAGCTAATGGGTTGCCACCCGTGATACTCAGCTTATCCATACTTGCTCCGGTTTGCGCATAAGCCGAACATCACGCGCTGAACTGCAACCTTCAAGCAGGTGTCTGCGCTTTAATGGTCACCGCATGCAGATCGCCACTGGCAATATAGTCGGCAACACAGGCGTATACCGCCTGCTGTTTCTGCACTCGGCTCATATCTTCGAAACGACTGCTGGTTACCGACAGCAAAGCTCGATTCCCATCCAGCTCCACTGCGATTTCTGCATCTGGAAACTCTGCCAGTAACCGCTCACTGATTTCTTGCTGCAAACGAATCCCCCCGGGGTAGGTAGAACGCCATAAGGCTTGCCAATAACTGCGCTACGGCTGGGCTGTATGGTCTGCCAGCAACAACTCGCGCAGTCCTGAAAACTCGATGATATTACCCAACTCCGCAGACAAATTGGTAAATTCAACCGCCTTTTTCCGCAATGTGGCATGCCGGTGCCAAGCCAACATCACTGCCACCGTTACGCTGTTCGCGCGTTCCAGTTGGACAAAATCAATCCGCACCGGAGATTGCTCACTCCGCTCAAGCAAGGTGTAACCCGCCATTTTAATGGCCTCAGCCTGCTGCATGGTGAGTTCATCTCCCAGCACTTCAAACTGTTCGTTGAGTTGTACCGGCACTGGTCGAGCTTATCCGGTTTCTTCGTTCTGGTTGATAAAGTCAGTCCAGGCGCTGATCACCTTATCCATGTCGCCGCCGTATTCCGGGTCTTTCATCGCAGCGGCGAACTGGGTCTTGTAGTTCAAGCCGATATTCACACCCTCAATGACAATATTCTGCACTTGCCATGCCTGACTGGCGCTGCGGCGCATTTTGTAGACCACTACATAGGTGCTGCCCTGATAAGTGATCTCCTGGGTAACGTCTGCCCTGTCCGGCGAGCGAGGCTTTTTGCGCGGCGGCAACACAGCTACTGTGCCGTCACGAAATTCGGTTAACGCCACGGCATAAGTACGCACAAGGCTCCACTTAAAAGACTCCGCGAAGCGTTCGCGCTGCGCGGCATCTGCTACCTTGTAGTGCACACCCATAACGTTACGGGCGAAGCGCTTGAAGTCAATCAGCGGTCGCAACAGTGCTTCAACCTCAACATAAAAACGCTCAGGATCTTCACCCACATAAGCCTGCCCAGCCTTAATCAGCTCCAGTACGTCTGCAGTGGCCAGCTCAACCGCCTCATGGGCACTGTCAGATTGAACTGATTCGGCCACGTCCGCGCGGCTGGTTACCGCTGCCGTCAACAAAAACCCAAACACCAAAGTGATCGTGTAATTCATGGTATTTTTCAGCGTCATCTGCAAATCACTCCTACGCAATTATAGTTACCCATCAGATTCCAGTGCACCGCACAGTTCAGTCACCGAGACTGGTGAGGAATTCACCAATCAGATTTTCCAGTATCAAGGCGCCCTGGGTATCCGTGATTTCATCTCCATCACCGAGCTTTTCATCGTCACCGCCGGGCAGCAAGCCCACATAGCGCGCACCCAGGATACCTTCCGTCAGAATTTTAGCTCCGGTGTCAGTGGTCAGATCACCCGGTGCGCCAAAAATATCCATCACCACGATGGCATCACCCCACTCAAGATCGACACCAATTTCACGCACTCTGCCGATCGTTACCCCTGCCATGCTGACTTTGGCACGCGGCCGCAGACCCGCCACGTCATCAAACCGCGCGGTGATCTCATAGCTCTGCTCAGACTGGCTGAGGCTGACACCACTCACTTGGATGGCAAGAAACACCAGCGCAATGAGACCGGCGAGCACAAAAGCCCCGACACTGATCTCCACGGTTCGCATACGCATCTAAAAATCTCCGTACAAAACAAGCGTTAATAAAAAGTCTGAAGCAAGAATCAGCACTGAGGAAATAACCACTGTGCGCGTGGTTGCCATCGACATACCCTCAGCGGTGGGGGGCGAGTCGTAACCCTGGAACACCGCCACCCAGGTCACCAGCACAGCAAAAACCAGGCTTTTGAGCATACCTTTACCAAGGTCTTCCCAGAGCTGAACCACATCCTGCATTCCGGACCAGAAGCCCCCAGCATCTGCACCCAACCAATCTACCGCAACCAAAAAGCCGCCATAAATGGCCACCATGTTAAAAATCAAAGTGAGGATGGGAACACTGATAATGCCCGCCCAGATGCGCGGCGCAATGATGCGATGCAAGGGGTCAACACCCATCATTTCCATACTCGACAGTTGTTCCGTCGTCTTCATCAAGCCAATTTCCGCCGTTAATGCCGAGCCGGCGCGGCCAGCAAATAACAAAGCAGTGACTACGGGACCCAACTCCCGCAGCAGTACCAGCGCCAGTCCCAGCCCCACAGCGTCCTGAGCACCAAAGCGGGCCAGTTGGGTATAAAACTGGAGCGCCAGCACCGCACCGATGGAAAAGGCGGACAGCACAATGATGATGAGCGACAGAAAACCGACATTGTAGATCTGGCGGATGACCAGCGAGACATCATCCCAACGAGGCAACCCACGCATGGCATTTACCCACAACAGGGCGGCCCGCCCAAGGGCTTCCAGCCACGTGAGGAAACGTACCCCAAGTACGCGCAGGTAACCCATCTTAGGCGCGTCCGACCACGCTACCGATGACGTCGTAGGCGATATCGTCTGCAGGATAATGAAAGGGTACCGGGCCATCGGGCAAACCGTGCATGAACTGCTGCACCATAGGCGAGGTGGAGGCGCGCAACTCGTCCGGCGATCCCGAACCTATCACATGCCCATCCGCAAGGATAAAAATCTGATCGGCAATACTGACCGTCTCATGAATATCATGCGACACCAGCAGACTGCTTGTACCCAGCGCCTGATTAAGCTGCTTGATCAGGCCAACCAGCACGCCCATGGCGATGGGGTCCTGGCCCGTAAAAGGTTCGTCGTACATGATGAGATCCGGATCCAGCGCAATAGCGCGTGCCAGCGCCACGCGCCGGGCCATACCACCGGAAAGCTCAGATGGCGCCAGATCCCGAGCACCACGCAACCCAACGGCGTTCAATTTCATCAGGACAACATCGCGAATGGTCTCGTCTGACAAATCAGTGTGCACACGAATCGGGAAGGCTACATTTTCAAAAACAGACAAGTCGGTGAACAAGGCTGAGCTCTGGAACAACATGCCAATGTTGCGCCGCAGTTCCAGCAGCTGATCACGATTCATACCACAGACGTCTTTACCGTTGACAAGCACCTGCCCGGCGTCCGGGCGCAATTGCCCGCCGATAATACGTAACAAGGTGGTCTTACCGGTGCCGCTCGGACCCATGATGGCGGTTATTTTGCCACGCGGAATCGCCAGGCTGATGTTATCAAATATCGCCCGTTCACCACGATAAAAGGTGAGGTTCGAAATTTCGATCAACATATCGGACATGAACTAAACATTCCCTATTTTTTTCAACAACTTGCGCACAAAAACGCGCTGTTAGCGCGGCCCCTGCCACAACTGACACGCCAGATAAAATCTGACCGGTAGGGCCCTGCAAGACTCTACTCGGCGATCTGTGAAAATCCTGCCAGATACCTGCAGCTGACCCGCCAGAGTATAGCACTCTGCCTGAACGAACCCTTAAGGGAGAATTTTCTCCTGAAAGCCTGGTATACATGCATAAGCGGTTGGCTATGGGTGCCGTTACGACTA
The DNA here is from genome assembly GCA_039196385.1 of Pseudomonadota bacterium. Lineage (GTDB taxonomy): Bacteria > Pseudomonadota > Gammaproteobacteria > Pseudomonadales > Azotimanducaceae > UBA4421. The sequence goes on along the minus strand of JBCCUW010000080.1, from coordinate 3,364 downwards.
AAGTTCAGGCTATAGACAGTTAAGCGAACAAATTCAGACCAACTGCTTTTATGTGGGTTCCCCTAATACTACTGATTCTGGGTTTTATCACCCTGGTATGGAGTGCTGATCGCTTCCTGTCCGGTGCAGCCGCGTGCGCGACCAATCTGGGGCTGTCGAAAATGTTGATCGGGCTTACCGTCGTGTCATTGGGCACCTCTGCACCAGAGATCCTGGTTGCTCTGTTTGCTGCCATAGACGGCAATCCTCTGCTTGCCGTGGGCAACGCCCTGGGCTCAAATATCGCCAACATCGGCCTGGTCCTGGGCATCACCGCACTGGTTGCTCCACTGCCTTTTTCGCTGCAGGTGCGTCGCGCGGAACTGCCCTGGCTACTGGGCGCAACCTTCCTTGCCTTGTTCCTGCTTTTTGATCGTTATCTGTCCATCTGGGACGGCTGCATGTTGCTGGTCGGTTTAAGCGCAATCATGTGGCGGCTGGTGAGATCACAGAAACAGCCTAACCAAGAAATCTCGCCGTCGTTACAGGAAGAGTTGGACGAGCTGCCTGACATGACCACTTTGCAGGCCGTGGCCTGGCTCGTCGTAGGCTTGCTGATATTGCTGGTCTCAGCCCAGGTTCTGGTGTACGCGGCGTCTACCATTGCCCAACGACTGGGGGTCAGCGATATGATTATTGGTCTGACCATCGTGGCTGTAGGCACCAGCCTGCCTGAGCTCGCCGCGACCATCGGGTCAGCCATAAAGGGCCATCCGGATATTGCCATCGGCAATGTGGTGGGCTCAAACATTCTCAATATTCTTGCGGTGCTGGCAGTACCCGCGCTCGTCGCCCCAACGGCCATCGATTTTGTCGCCTTCTGGCGCGATGGCGGCATGATGCTGGCGTTGACGCTGATGCTCGCGTTGTTTGCTTACGGCATCAATTCGCGCGCGGTGATCACCCGTTTTGAGGGTGCGGTCATGCTGATGGCATGGGTAGGCTATAATCTCCTCCTCATTCAACAGGCCTGACCCACAGTTGTTGTCGTGCACATCAATTCGCAACTGAAGAACCGCGCTGCCTCCATTGACGGCATTGTTTTTGACGTGGACGGTGTACTCACAGACGGTCGTATTGTGTACAGCGACGATGGCAGCGAACTCAAACAATTCCATGTGCAGGATGGCGCCAGCATCAAACTGCTGATGCAACACAATATTCACGTGGGGATTATTACCGGACGCCAGTCAACCATGGTTGAGCGACGCGCGCGCGAACTTGGCATCAACTGGGTGAAACAAGGGGTCGGCAACAAAGCCGAGGCGCTGACAACCATGCTTGCAGAAGGCTTTTCCGCTGAGGGTATTGCAGTGGTCGGCGACGACCTTCAGGACCTGACGTTATTTGAACACCCTCGTGTCCTGCTCAATATGACGGTCGCCAACGCCCACCCTGCCGTCCTGGAGCGGGCCCATTTTATAACCAGTCGCGCAGGTGGTGAGGGTGTTGCGGTTGAAATCTGTCAGCTGCTGCTGATGGCCCAGGACAAATGGGAGTACTGAACCCCAGACTGGCGCTCAGCGGTGCAGTGCTGGCTATTTTAGTGATCTGGGCATTCAGCAGCTTTGACGATTCGCCGGCCACTTCGGTAGACGCCACGCCCATTACAACCAACGAACCCGATATTCAAGCGACTGATGTTGAATTTACCCAGTTGAATCCGGACGGCACTCTGCATTACAAACTCCGTGCTTCACAGATCCGACAGTTTGATGTGGAGCAACTGACGCGCATGCAGGCACCGAAGCTGCATATGACCAGCGCTGACCAGGCCCCCTGGGACATCGATTCCAGTACCGGCTTTATCCGCAAAGTGGCCGACCCTGAAGGCGTGCCGGAAGATGTGGTGTATCTGCGTGACGGCGTGAATATGGTACAGACCCACCCGACCAGCGGGCTGATCACACTGCGCTCGGAAGTTTTCTATATCTTTCCCAACCGTCAATTCGCCGAAACTGATCAAAGTGTTATGATCGACACTGAAGTCGGCCGCACAAAGGCTGCCGGCATGAAGGCAGATCTGCAAAGCGGCAAATTGACGCTGGTATCAGACGCCAAGCAAAGGGTGCACACCATTGTTCTGCCAGAGCAATTCAAAAAAACTTAGTACAGCGAAGCAGACGCCGAGCATCCGGGCGGTTGCTTTAGCGGCTCTCGCCATGGCGTGGTGTAATGTCGGGGCGGCTCTGACCACTGATGCGGATCAACCCATCCATATTGTCGGTGATGATGCTGAGATCGATCAGAATAACGAGACCATCGTGTATACGGGCTCGGTGGAGATTGTGCAGGGCACCCTGCGCGTCAGCGGTGATCGAATGGTAGTTAAAATCGATGGTGATCAGGTAGAGAGCATCACCACTACGGGTTCACCCGCGCGCTATCAGCAGCAATTGGAAGACGATCAGGGCGAGGTGAATGCTCGGGCCGATTCAATTGTCTATCACACCGCCCAGGAGCGGGTATTTCTCAACGGCAGCGCCAGCCTGCTGCAACAGGGTAACCAGTTGGAAGGTGAGTCCATCCGCTACGATATTGTCAACGGCAAAGTAGACGCAAGCGCGGCAGACAAAAATGGTCGGGTGCGCATGGTCCTCGACCCCAGCGCAGCCCAGTCAGAATAAACCCGGTCCGGTTATGCAGGCATCCAGAGACAGCGGCATCGGAGCGGATACAACTATCCTCAAAGCAACTAATCTGCGCAAGGAATACCGCACAAAACTGGCAGTGGAAAACGTTTCTCTCAACGTAGCCAGCGGCGAAATTGTTGGTCTGCTCGGCCCCAACGGCGCAGGTAAGACGACCTGTTTCTATATGGTAGTTGGCTTGTTAAGCGCTGACGCGGGCCATATTTATCTGAATGACGAAGATCTGACCCAGCAACCTGTACACCACCGCGCTCAGGCTGGCATTGGCTATCTACCCCAGGAAGCCAGTGTGTTTCGCACACTCTCAACGGAAGACAATCTGCGCGCCATCTTGGAATTGCGCGAAGAACTCACCCGCCCCCAGCGAAATCAGCTGATGGAACAACTGCTGGAGGAATTTAATCTGCAAACCGTGCGCAAGTCGCTCGGTCAGAGCCTGTCGGGCGGTGAGCGGCGCCGGCTTGAAATTGCCCGCGCACTCGCCAGTGAGCCCAGGTTCATGCTACTGGACGAGCCTTTTGCCGGGGTTGATCCCATTTCGGTGAACGACATTAAAAACGAGATCCGCGATCTGACCAAGCGCAATATTGGTGTCCTGATTACCGACCATAACGTCAAAGACACACTGGATATCTGTGATCGCGCCTACATTGTCAACGAAGGGCATATTCTGG
>JBCCUW010000079.1:0-11864 GCA_039196385.1 Pseudomonadota bacterium | reverse complement strand
TGGGGTGTTGCGGCAAAACTGGCGGGTGGGTAAGCGCTGTCCCCTGCAACCAGGGGCAAGCCTGCCTCGCGCCAGGCGTTCAGGTTGCCATTGAGAATGCGGATACGCTGGTGACCGGCATAGTGCAGCAGCCACCAGGCTCGGGTGGCCCACATCAGATGCCCTGAGGAATACAGCACCACGTCGTGCTCCGCACTAATGCCACTGGCACGGATGGCCTGCTGGAGTGCGTCCACCTCAGGCAGGGTAAAGTTCAAGTCTGAGTTGGTGTCAGCCCAGGCTTGCTTGAGGTCAATAAAACCGGCGCCCGGGATGTGGGCTTTGACAAAGCTGGCGTGACCGCTGTCTATCTGATATTGACCGTTCCCCGAGGGGGTCAGAAACACCGCACAATCAAAGATCCGCAGCTGCGGCGCTTCCAGCTGTTGGTGCAATGCCTGACAGTCGATCAACATTTCCGGGTGAGCATAGTCCATAACCTTGAACCTCCTGAACAGATGACACCTGAGTGGATAGACAACAACGCTACCCAAGCAGCCTCTTTACCGCAAGCCGCTCTGATTAGCTCAGCGGCACGGTCGCACTCAGAACCTGTCGCAAAGGCTTGTGCAATGCTGAGGGTGTGACGCTGCCCAGCTGCAACGTCTGGCAATCCTGAAAGTCGAGAAATTCAGGCAGGGCAGCGGCAAACGCTTCGAGCAATTGGCCTGATTGCCCGGGCGCCAGAGTCTCCGGGTGCAGATGCAGGGCCTTAATTTCAAACACAGCGTTCTTACGGTGTGCTTTGCCATCCAGGCGGCCAACAAACTGGTCGCGAAACAGCAACGGCAGACAGAAGTAGCCGTACTGCCGTTTGGCCTCAGGCACGTAGCACTCGATCTGATAGTCAAAGTTGAAAATGCTTTGCAGACGGGCGCGTTGGATGACCGCGTTGTCGAAAGGAGAGAGAATCAATAACCGGTTGGTGGTGCGCGGTGCGGGCTGGTCGAGCAGACCGGCCTGGCACACAAATTTTTCGCCGCTGGCCAGTTTGATGGTTTGCAGCTGCTGTTCAGCCAACATGGTGTTGATTTGTCGATTGACCGCCTGGCGCAGGTCACTATCACGGCGCAAATAGGTCACCCCTTTCAGCGAGACAAATTGATGACAGCGTAACTGTTGCTCAATCAGATGGCTGGCGTATTCGTCAATGGAGGGAGCAGACAAATCAATGTCAGCAGGTAAGATGCGCTCCGGCAGGTCGTAGGTCTTCTGGAACCCGGCGCGTTCCGCCACCATCAGATCACCCTGCATATACAGTTGTTCCAATGCGCGTTTGGCCGGCTTCCAGTCCCACCAGCCTGCGCCGCCGCGCTTGCCTTGTTCCACATCTCTGGAGCGCAGCGGTCCTTCGGCGGTGATGCGCTGCAGCAGATCGCTCATCAGTTTGCGGTCGTGACTGCGGAACCAATGCCGTTTACCGCTTTTGATCGCTTCTTTATATGGCAGGGAAAAACGGAAATCCTCCATGGGCAGGAAAGCGGCGGCGTGGGCCCAATATTCAAAAATGCTGCGTTGTTTAAGCAGTCGGTGCAGCATATCCGGGTGATAGTTTGGCACGCGGCTGCGAAAAACGTGGTGATGAGCCCGCTGAACTACTGAAATGGTATCAATCTGCACATAGCCGGTGTGGCGAATAGCGCGCCTGGCGCCCCCCAATCCTCTGCCGAATGGACTGGTGAGCAATAAACCTTGAGCGCCCAGCGCTATTTTACGCAGCCGGGCCAGATCAGCCTGGCGGGTCAGGGTAATGGTTGATTCAGCCATCGGCTAAGTCGGCAGCCGCTGCTTCAGACAGCCAAGACCACGCTTGCTGCTGGACATGGCTTTGTTCACACTAGTGCTGACCATTTTGTGGTGTTGGTAGCTGACTCGGTTTGCCGACATCCATTGCTCGTATCAATTTGCTTGTTCAACTTTTTGCTTGTTCATTTTTTTGCTTGTGCAACTTTGCAAATCCAAGGAGACACATGAGGTTCAGATCTGTTTTGCTCGTTACGCTGTTAGTTAGCAACAATGTGGTTTTAGCTGCAAGCCCGGCAGCCCAATTCAGCGAGCATGGCATGGTGGCCAGTCGTTCCTCCTGGGCGTCTCAAGTGGGTGCAGACATCCTCGCCAGAGGCGGTAACGCGGTGGATGCGGCGGTTGCAGTGGGCTTTGCGCTGGCGGTGACCTATCCATCGGCGGGCAATCTGGGTGGCGGCGGCTTCATGGTGATTCGTCTTGCAGACGGTACGCAGATTACCAACGATCATCGGGAAAAAGCGCCACTGGCGGCGACCCGGGATATGTATCTGGATGCAGACGGGGAGGTCATAGACGGGCTTTCCACCCGCTCGCATCTGGCTGTGGGTGTGCCGGGTAGTGTGGCTGGGTTGCTGGACGTGCTCGAGCGCTACGGCACCATGAGCAGAGCCCAGGTGCTTGATCCCGCAATCAGACTGGCCGCCCGCGGTATTCGGTTGGACCGTGATCTGGCCCGCCAGTTTGCCCGGCGTATCAAAGATTTCCAGCCTTATCCCGCCAGCATGGCCGTGTTCAGCCGTAACGGAGAAGCCTGGAGTGAGGGCGATGTTTTCAAACAGGCGGATCTTGCCGCAACGCTGAGGCGTATCAAAAAGTCCGGGAAAGCAGGTTTTTATACAGGCAAAACTGCTGATTTGCTGGTGGCTGAAATGCAGCAGCATGATGGTCTGATCACCCATGAAGACCTGCTGGCCTACGAGTCGAAGTGGCGGGAGCCGGTAACGGGCACGTATCGCGGTTATGACATTGTATCCATGCCGCCGCCTTCTTCAGGGGGCGTGTTGCTGCTGCAAATGTTGAATATGCTGGAAAGCCTGGATATCGGTGCCATGGGTTATGGCAGCGCTGCAGCCATTCATAGCATGATCGAAGCGCAGCGTCGTGCGTACGCGGACCGCGCGGAGTATCTGGGTGATCCGGACTATTACCCGGTGCCAGTCGCCAGACTGATCAGCAAAGCGTATGCCGCGGAGCGGTATGCTGATTTTAATCCGGAGCGTGCTGGCGTGAGTGCGGATGTTCTGCCGGGCAGGATTCCCCTGGAGAGTGTGGAAACTACCCATGCTTCTGTGATTGATGCGGCAGGTAATGCGGTGGCTTATACCACCACGCTCAATCTGAGCTATGGGGCAAAAATTGTTGCATCGGGTACCGGTGTGTTGCTTAACAATGAAATGGACGACTTTTCCTCGCGCGAAAACACGCCAAATTTTTATGGTCTGCTGGGGCGCCGCGCCAATGCGATTGAGCCGGGTAAGCGCATGCTCAGCTCCATGACGCCCACCATTGTGCTGAAGGCAGGTCAACCGGTACTGGTCACCGGATCGCCAGGGGGCAGCACAATTATTACGACCACGCTGCAGGTGATCATGAACGTCATTGATCATGGCATGCCCTTAAATGACGCGGTCGCCAGCCCGCGTTTTCACCATCAGTGGCAGCCGGACCGCGTGATTCATGAACAGTATGCGTTTTCGCCGGATACCCGTGCCAGACTGGAACAGATGGGTCACCAGCAACTGACGACGATTCCGGGATTTCTGGGCCGTGGTATTGGTGACGCCAATTCCGTAATGCGCACGGCAGAAGGTTTGGTGGGCATGGCGGATCCACGCAATGCTGGCACTGCTGTGGGTGTGTCTATAAAGTAGTCGCGGTCAGGGGAGTATGACGGCGCGATGGAATCGGCGGCGCCAGCATTGTCATCACGAGGAGAGCAGTAGGCACAGGTTCTAACATGTTTCAGACATGTTTCTGGCATGGTTATGGCACGGGAGGGTCACCATGAAACCGAGATTCTGGCTTGAGCGCTGGCAGAAAAATCAGATTGGTTTCCACCAGGCGGAGCACAACAAGCTGCTGCTCGAATTCTGGCCGCGGCTTGGCTTGGGCGCGGCGGACAAAGTATTTGTGCCCCTGTGTGGCAAATCACTGGATATGCGTTGGCTGGAACACGCCGGCCACGACGTCGTCGGCGTAGAACTAGCGGAAATAGCGGTGCGTACTTTTTTTGCTGAAGGCAACGAACAGCCTGAGCCACACCCGGTGGATCGCTTTATGTTCTATCAGGGGCGTCAGACCGGAATCTATCACGGTGACTTTTTCGATCTAACAGCGACGCTGCTAGAAGATGTCAGCGCCCTGTTTGATCGTGGCGCCCTGGTGGCACTGCCGGCGGACATGCGTTTTCGCTATGTTGATCATCTGCTGCGCATCATTCCCGACGGTACCCGCATGTTGCTGCTGACATTTGAATATGACCAGAGTCTGGTCGCCGGCCCCCCGCACAGCGTATTTCCGGAAGAAATTGAAAGTCTGTTCAGCCCCCGCTGTGATATAGAACTGCTCGAATCCATCGTCACCAGTCTGTTGCCCCCGCATTTTCACAGCCAGGGTATCAGCCAGGCAGTGGAAAGCGTTTATCTTATTACCAAGTCTGAATGACCCGGATTCGAATCAGGTGAATCTGAATCAGACTGTGCAAAAAGGATCAGAGAAGTCATGCCACAAGCTGAGGTAAATGGTGTCACCCTGGAATACGCATGGCTCGGCGAGCAGTCGGTCCCGGTGATCGTGTTGATCAGGGGATTGGGCACCCAAATGATCGAATGGCCCGCGACGTTTCTGGAGGGATTGCAGCAGCAAGGCTTGTCGGTGCTGATTTTTGACAATCGCGATGTGGGCCTGTCGAGTAAGTGTACAGCGGATTACGCGTTGTCGGATATGGCGGCGGATGTGGTGGCGTTAATGGACCACTGTGGTATTCCGCGTGCGCACATATTCGGCATTTCGCTGGGTGGCATGGTGGCGCAGCTGCTTGGCATAGAGCATGGGCCGCGGGTGGACTGCCTGTTTTCGGTGATGTCGGGCAGTGGCAACCCGGATGTCCCAACAGTGTCTGCTGACATGTTACCGTATCTGGTTGAACAGGCCAGCGGACGAGAAGCTGTGATTGCCCTAAGCGCCCGCAACAGGGCGCTGTTCGGCAGTCCCGGATATCCCGAATCCGAAGCGCACCGGCGGGCGCAATCTACCGCTGCTTATGACCGCTGTTACTGTCCCGAGGGAACCGCCCGGCAAATGCGCGCGGCCACAGCAGATGGTAGCCGGGTAGAGCGACTGGCTACCATCCGGCGACCGACGCTGGTCATCCACGGTGAGGATGATCCGCTGGTTTCGGTCGCCGCAGGACGTGATACTGCAGCTCATATACCGGGTGCTGAACTGGAGGTGATCGCGGGCATGGGCCACAACATTCCTGTCGCGCTTGGTGCGCGGCTCGCAGAGTTGACTACCGCGTTTATCGCGCGTCACTCGTCTTGATCTTTACGTCATCCTGTTTATGTGCGGCTGTAGTCTACCGCCAACCATCGCTCCGGTTTGACGCGCACTGTCACCTGACCCGTTAGATCGCTACCGGCAGCATAAGCTGTGCCCTGGGCCTCGCCCAGGTAGCGGATGGCCATGTCTGTCAGAGTCTTCGCGTCGGTGGGTTCAATAGAGCTCACCACACCCTCCACGCTGACGTAACGGTAGGGCGCCTGTTCAGTTTGTGCAGCCAGGCTGACCCGGGTGCCTGCTTCCAACAGCTTACCCTTGCGTGAATTGGCGCCGGTCACCATCCATAACTCGCCACCCGGCGTATAGTCGTACCAGATTGGCACAGTGAGCGGACCACGGCCTGGATCGTTCAGGCCGAGCACGCCCACGTGTAGATCTGCCAGAAAAGCCATTTTTTCGTCCTGACTCATTTGTGTCATGTTTTTGTCCCGTATTCAGTAGGTGTTTTGATTGTAAAGTCTATCCGGTTTTGCGGATAAGAGCGCCTCCAAACGCCTGTGATTGGGGGCGAACTATTTTTTTTCAAGTCCTTTGAAATCTGTTTTGCGGCCATATTAACCAGTCATGCAAACGGGCAAGCCCGTATGAAGAACGCACAAATAGACTTTGGTAGAAGGAGATCAGGAATGAATGTTGTTAAGTGGAACCCGATGCGCGACTTTGATCGTCTTTTCCAGGTGATGGAAAGGCCGGTCAACCCAACAAGCTCGGTACGCCGGTCTGGGTGGCTGCCTCTGGTGGATATTCGCGAAACCAAAGACAGCTATCAGATAGAAGTAGAAGTCCCGGCTGTGGCGTCTGAAGACTTGTCAGTCAGCTTCGACAATGGTGTGCTGAGTGTCAGCGGCGAGCGTAAATCTGCCACAGATGAGGCTCAGGAAGACGGCCGCGTGCATCGCCTGGAACGTCGCTACGGGAAGTTTGAACGACAGTTCAGAATGCCGGAAGACGTTGATGCTGAAGCGATTAAAGCGCAAGCCAGAGATGGGGTCCTGTACCTCACGGTAGGTAAGCAGGCGTCAGCGACGCCCCGTTCGATTGAGGTGCAAGTCGCCTGAATCCTGCCCGCGGGTATGCCTTGGCATACCCGCTAAGCGCGTTACACTGTGGGTATGACGTTTGATAAAGATACCGTTCGCACCGTCATATTCGAAACGGACACACCCGCAGGTAAAACCTTTGACGTGACCCTGATTGCGCTGATTTTACTCAGTGTGGCCGCGGTCATGTTAGATACGGTGGACAGCATTCATGCCCGCTATGGCCAATGGCTGTATCTGGCGGAATGGGGTTTTACGATCATCTTTACGATTGAGTATGGGTTGCGCCTGTGGTGCATTCAAAATACCTGGCTCTACGCGCGCAGCTTTTACGGCATAGTCGATTTGTTGGGTATTGTGCCGACGTATCTCAGTTTGTGGATTGCCGGCAGCCAATATTTTCTGGTGATTCGTATATTGCGTGTGCTGCGTGTGTTCCGCGTGCTGCGGATGGTGCGTTATGTCGGCGAGGCGGAGCTGATTTCCGAGGCGTTGCTGGCCAGTCGCCGCAAGATCACTGTGTTTGTCAGCTCCGTGCTGGCCCTTGTGGTTGTGTTCGGTTCGTTCATGTATCTCATAGAGGGCGGCAACAATCCGGGTTTTGCCAGCATCCCTGACAGTATCTATTGGGCGGTAACCACTATGACCACCGTCGGTTATGGTGACATCACTCCAGCCACCCCCGTTGGCCGGGCACTCGCGACAGTCATCATGATTATGGGTTACGGGATCATTGCAGTGCCCACCGGCATTGTCACACTGGAGCTGAACGAGGCCAACCGGCGCCGGGCTAATACACGTACCTGTCCCGACTGTTCTGCAGAAGGCCACTCCCGGGAGGCTACCTACTGCTGGCGATGTGGTCGGCATCTGTACCGAGACGAAGCACAAAGCGAATAGAATTCGGGCCTGGGATCTGCCAACCTATCCCCAATTGCATGGTGTACACACCATCACGATGAAAAGGACACCACCTGAGAAAGAAACCATGAGTTTGAATAGTTTTAATGCCAGAAAGACCCTGAAAGTAGGGCAGCGAGAGTACGATTATTTCAGTGTGCCTGAAGCGGAGGGTCTGGGTGATGTGTCACGTCTCCCTGTGACGCTGAAAATTCTGCTGGAGAATCTGCTGCGTTTTGAAGACAACAACAGTGTGACGGCCGCGGATATTCGTGCCCTGAGTGGCTGGGCGGATAATCCGCCGGCGGCGGAAGAAATCGCCTATCGTCCGGCCCGGGTTCTGATGCAGGACTTCACCGGCGTACCCGCCGTGGCGGACCTGGCAGCTATGCGCTCTGTGGCTGTGGATGCCGGTTTTGATCCGGGAATTATTAATCCTCTGTCACCGGTGGACCTGGTGATCGACCACTCGGTTATGGTGGATCACTTTGGTGACGACGATGCGTTTGCCGACAACGTCGCCATCGAAATGACCCGCAATAGTGAACGCTATCGTTTTCTGCGCTGGGGTCAGACCGCGTTTGAAAACTTCAGCGTGGTCCCGCCCGGTACAGGCATCTGCCATCAGGTCAATCTGGAGTACCTGGCCAAAGCAGTATGGACCCGGGAGGTTGATGGCCGCACAACGGCTTATCCTGACACGCTGGTAGGTACCGACTCGCACACGACCATGATTAACGGCCTCGGTGTGCTGGGTTGGGGTGTGGGTGGCATCGAAGCAGAAGCTGCCATGCTCGGGCAGCCGATTTCGATGCTGATTCCGGAAGTGGTAGGGTTCAAACTGACCGGCCGGACGCTGGAAGGCATTACCGCAACAGACGTGGTGCTGGTAGTCGTGGAGATGTTGCGCGCCAAGGGTGTGGTAGGCAAGTTTGTCGAGTTTTACGGTGATGGGCTGGATAATTTGACGCTGGCGGACCAGGCAACCATTGCCAACATGGCGCCAGAGTACGGCGCCACCTGTGGCTTCTTTCCCATCGACGCTGAAACACTGAATTACCTGCGCCTGACCAACCGCGAGCCGGACACGGTGGCGCTGGTTGAAGCGTATGCCAAGGCGCAGGGTATGTTCCGCGACAGCAACTCTGTGGATCCGGTGTACACGGACACCCTGGAATTGGATCTGGGCAGCGTTGTACCCAGTCTGGCGGGACCAAAACGACCCCAGGACCGGGTCGCGATGACCGACATGCGCAAAGCGTTTGACGAAAGCCTGGAGTTGCAGGGTCGTCAGCAACCGGTTCAGACAGACGTTCCGGGCAAAGACTACGCCTTGCAGGATGGTGACGTGGTCATTGCCGCCATTACTTCATGCACGAACACGTCCAACCCCGCCGTGATGATTGGTGCGGGTCTGGTGGCGCAGAAAGCGGCGGCCCGTGGACTGTCAGTGCAACCCTGGGTGAAAACTTCACTGGCGCCGGGATCCAAGGTCGTCACTGAATATCTTGAGGCGACCGGATTACAGGATGCGCTGGATAACCTCGGTTTTAATCTGGTCGGGTATGGCTGCACCACCTGTATCGGCAACTCAGGCCCGCTGCCACCCCACATTTCTGCGGCCATTAATGCCGGTGATCTGGTGGTGTCTTCAGTGTTGTCCGGCAATCGCAATTTTGAAGGCCGCGTGCATCAGGAAGTGCGTACCAACTGGTTGGCCTCACCGCCGCTGGTGGTGGCTTATGCGCTTGCTGGGACCACCCGCATCAACCTGGCCGAAGACCCAATAGGACAGGATGCAGATGGCAAAGACGTGATGCTGGCAGATATCTGGCCAAGCAACGCTGAGATTGCGGCGCGGGTGGAGGAAGTGTCCACGGAAATGTTTGACCGTCAGTACGCTGACGTATTTACTGGTCCAGAGGCGTGGCGTGCCATTCAGGTTGATGCGGGCGGTACCTATGGTTGGGAAGAGTCCACCTACATCAAACAGCCACCTTTCTTCAGCGTCGGCGGTGATCTGGAACAGACCATTGGCGTGCAGGGCGCGCGGGTTCTGGCACTGCTCGGTGATTCGGTGACCACCGATCACATTTCACCGGCGGGCGCCATTCAACCAGACAGTCCGGCAGGCCACTACCTCCAGCAGCGTGGTGTGGATGTGGCTGACTTTAACTCTTACGGCTCGCGTCGGGGTAATCACGAAGTCATGATGCGCGGTACCTTTGCGAACATTCGCATACGCAATGAAATGGTGCCGGGCGTAGAAGGCGGTTATACCCGGCACGTGCCCAGTGATGAGCAATTGAGTATTTACGATGCTGCCATGCGTTACGAGGGTGAAGGTACGCCGCTGGTCGTTATTGGCGGCAAAGAATATGGCACTGGATCAAGCCGCGACTGGGCAGCCAAAGGCACCCGTTTATTGGGTGTGAAAGCGGTGCTGGTGGAAAGCTTTGAACGCATTCACCGCTCCAATCTTATTGGTATGGGCGTATTACCCCTGCAGTTCCGCGAAGGTGACAGCCGCACCACGCTGGGTTTGACGGGCGATGAAATCATTGATGTGCAGTTGCCGGATGGGGCCACAGAAAGTCCGCGTCAGCCAGTGCAGGTGACGATTCACCGTGCTGACGGCATTGAACACAGCCTGACGGTGGACAGTCGCCTGGATACTGAGAACGAAATCGCTTACTTCAAGGCCGGCGGCATCCTGCAGTATGTGTTGAACAATCTTGTTGCCGAAGCCAGCGCTGGCTGATATGGCGCGCGTCGAGCAGCCGACCGCGGTCGTGTTTGATATGGACGGAACGTTGCTGGACTCAGAGCGTCTGGCGCGCCGTTGTTTTGTTGAAGCGTGTACTGATGTTGGCTGGCATGACGTAGATCTCAGCGTGTATAACCGATGTGTCGGCAGCACCGGTGATACGACGGAACGCATCCTGCGTAGCAGTTTTGGGCCGAGTTTTGATTTTGCCGCAGTGCGCGCACGCTGGTCTGCGCGCTACGATGAAGCCCTGGACGCAGCACCGGTACCCTTGCTGGATGGCGTCGCTGAGCTGCTGCAACAACTGCGTGACATGGGTGTCCCCATGGCGGTCGCGACCTCCAGCCGACGGCCGGTTGTGGAGAAGAAACTCTCGGGTTCGGATATTGCTAAGTACTTCGAGTTTTTGATTTGCGGCGGTGAAACAGACCAGGGTAAGCCGCATCCGCATCCTTATCTGTCTGCGGTGACGCAGTTAGAGGTCAGCGCCGGCCATTGCTGGGCTGTGGAAGACTCTGACAATGGGGTGCGTTCTGCAACGGCGGCGGGCCTCAAAGTTTTTCAGATTCCCGACGAAATTGCGCCCAGCGAAGAAGTGCTGGCGCTGGGTCATGAGGTTCTACCTTCTGCGCGCGCGCTGTTGTTGCGACTGCAATCAGATTCCGGCTGAGATAGACATCACACAAAGTGTTTTGCCGTTGTGCGACGGGCACGTATTGTGAAGTTGTTATTATGGCGGAACCTGCTAACTGGTCTAAGGTCATAGGGTTAGTAGTACCTGCCGAGAGACCAACAGTGATTAACCGAACGCAATCGCATCTGATCGCCATTGAGCGGCGCAACAGAGCGAACCACCACGCGGCTGACCAACACGAAAATAGCGCTGTGCGCGATAAGAACACAGCAAAATCACCAGCCAACGCCACAAAAACGGCCAAAGCTGCGCCACTGCGAATATTCCATCTGCCTTAGGCACGTTAGCCTGTTTAGCGCGCGCTGGTTTCAGCCGCTTTTTTTTGCGGGTCTGGCGGGCACGCGTCGGGGGGCTCGCAGTGCGGGTTTGACGGTTCGGCTTGCCGCAGTTTGCGTTGTCTGCAGCTTGGCGGACAGATCCAGGAACTGTTTTGCCAACACCGGTCCGTAACCGTCGTCTTCATGTTTGAAGAAAACAAATGCCTGTCTCTTTTTGGCGTGGTTTGCCCCGGTGCTGAGGGCGGTATGCCACTTCTTCAAAATTGCTGGTGAATAAGACGTAGCACGCAGCCGCACGTAGTGTAAGTCGCTAGCCGGTAACTGAATCTTGCGTCGATTGTTGCTGTCATCATCGTGACTCACGACCCGGGTGTGATTGTGGCGGGCGAGAATGTCGTCAATTTCCTCGCACGCCCAGCTGTCATGTCTGAATTCGAAAGCGGCGGGAAAGTCATTCGGCAACAGAGCAATGAAAGTCTCCAACCGTTCTGCATCCATGCGCATGTTCGGGGGTAACTGAAACAGTACCGCGCCCAGTTTTTCCCCCAATACCGCCGCCCGTTTAACCAGATAACCGGTAGCCTCTTCCGCGTTTTTCAGGCGGCTCTGATGAGTAATACGCCGGGATGCCTTGATCACAAAACGAAAGTGCCGGGGTACCGCATCATGCCAGGCCTGGACCACGTGTTCCCGGGGCATGCGGTAAAACGTGTTGTTAATTTCTACGGTGGGTAATTGTTGTGCGTAGTAAGCCAGCCACTCATCTTGAGGCAGATCTT
>JBCCUW010000078.1:0-11954 GCA_039196385.1 Pseudomonadota bacterium | reverse complement strand
GTCGACGGCCATGGGTGTGCCACTGGATGCTGGTGCCAGCTGGCTGCATGGGTTGAAAAACAATGTACTCAGAAAGCTTGCCCGTGAGCTCAATCTGAAAACGCATAAGACAGACTTTGACGATACCTCAACCTATCGCCCGGACGGCAGTGAAGACGAGGCCTTTTACAAGATTGTCGACGCCCTGGAAGATGCGTTTTACGACAGGGCCGAAACGGTTGAACCGGAGCTTACAGTCAGCGAAGCGATGCAGGGTTTAGCGGAAGAGTTCAGTTTGTCGCAGAATCAATGGGAACACTTTCTCGGCTCAGCTATTGAAGCTGACTATGCCGGTGATGTGGATGACCTGACAGTCGCCGCTCTTCTGGAGGGGACTGACCCAAAAGGTGGGGACGCTATCATCGACGGTGGCTACGTGCAGATTGTCGAGCATCTGGCCAAGTATCTGGACATTCGGCGGGAAGTCGCCGTGACGCAGATCGACTGGTCTGGTGAGCGGGTGCGGGCAGTTACGAGTCAGGGCGACTTTGAGGCTGACCGGGTGGTGGTCACTTTGCCTCTTGGCGTGCTCCGAAGTGGCGATGTCACCTTTGCCCCGGCGCTGCCTGATGCTCATGAGAAAGCCATTCAAGGCATGGGCGTTGGCTTGTTGAACAAACTGTTTCTGCGCTTTCCATCGGTATTCTGGGACGCGGATGAAACGTTTTTTGGCATTGAACAGCCCAGTAAAAGTCGACTGGTGACCTGGATGAATATGTATGAATTTACGGGTGAACCAATCCTGATTGCCTTCAGCGCAGCTGAGGATGCCAAAGCTCTGGAGCAACTGTCTGACGAAGAGACCGTCGACGAGGCGATGGATTTGTTGCGGGATATTTTTGGCAGCAATGTGCCTGCGCCCGAGCAGTGTGAAATTACGCGGTGGTGGTCTGATCCATGGAGCTGCGGCTCATACTCCTACCTCGGTAAAGGCGCCAGCCCACAGATGCGCAGCGAGTTGGCCGCGCCAGTCGGTGGCAAACTGTTTTTTGCGGGCGAAGCGACGCATATGGAGTTTCCCAGTACTGCTCATGGAGCTTACCTTTCCGGGTTAAGGGCAGCGGACGAAGTGATCGCCAGCTTAGAGTTGTTATGAAAGAAGGTGAAGACTCGCTGGGCTTGAATCGCAAGATTCCGCGTCGGGACATGCTCAAAGGTATGGGTGCGCTGGCTGCGGGAACGCTATTGCCAGGTAGTCACGCGCAGGCCGCAGCCCATGTGCCGGGTGGCCAGCTGCGAGCGAATCCACCGGGGCTGACAGGCATGCGTGGTAGTCACCCAGGCTCTTATGAGGCCGCGCACGAACATATGCGCAGTCCCTCACGCAGCTACTCGGTCGATGATAAATCCACCCGTTACGATCTGGTTGTGGTCGGGGCGGGGTTAAGCGGTCTGGCGGCAGCATACTTTTTTAAGCAGCAGAACAAGAACGCCAAAATTCTTATTCTGGATAACCATGACGATTTTGGCGGTCATGCCAAACGTAATGAATTTACGGTGCGGGGTCGCCAACTGATTGGCTATGGTGGCAGCCAGACTATGGTGACTCCATCGAGCTACAGCCGCACGGTAAAAGACCTGCTCGAAGCGCTGGACATTCAGCCGTCGCGCTTTAACACAGCCTATGACCAGGAATTTTACATCAGAAACAAGCTGGGTCCCGGAATTCACTTCGACAAAGCCAGCTTTGGTGTTGAGCGGGTTGTGCGTTACGATCTGGGCATTTTCGACGGCTATATTCCACTGGCGCCCTCAACATTGACCGCGGCGGAAATGGTGGCACAGATGCCGATTTCGCGCGCAGCTCAAGCGCAGCTTTTACATGTCATCACGTCGACCCGGGACGTGCTGCCTGAATATCGCGGTTGGCGCAAACAGGAGTACCTGTACTACATCAGCTATCGGACGTTCTTGGAAAAGCACCTGGGGATCACCGAGCCGGAAGTATTTAAGGTGTTGCAGAATCTCGCTTTTGACTCTGGTGTGGGTATCGAAGCCGTGAATGCGCTTAGCGCGTTAGAATTTGGTGGCTTGCCAGGTTGGGACGCAGCGGGCCTGCCGCCGTATGAAGCAGGTGAGCCCTACATTCATCATTTCCCGGATGGTAACGCGACCATTGCGCGAGCGCTGGTCGACAAACTGATACCGGAGGCGAGTAACAGTACTTCCATCGATACGCTGGTCACTGCGCAGTTTGATTACGGCGCGCTGGACCAACCGGGACAGGACGTCCGCCTGAGGTTGAACAGTACCGTGTTGCACGTCGAAAACGATCCGTCTAACAAGCAGGTTAACCTGGCTTATCAAAGCGGTGGCGACAGCTTTGGCGTCAAAGCCAGTTACTGCATCATGGCCGGTTACAGCGCAATGCTGCCTTACATTGTCAAAGGATTACCTGCACAGCAGTCTACTGCACTGTCTGAACAGGTGAAGATTCCTGTCCTGTACACGAACGTGGCGCTGCGCAATGCGCAAGCCTGGTACAACATGCAGCTTGGTGGCGCGGTGGCGCCGGGCGGTTATCATGTCACCGCCTGCCTGGACTTTCCGGTGTCCTGGGGTGATTACAAACATCCGCAAACCCCTGAAGAGCCGGTGTTAGTGCATATGGAGCGGTTTCCTCATCACGCGAATGCCGGGCTCACCGCCAAACAGCAGCATCGGCTGGGTCGTCAGGAGTTACTGACAACGTCTTTCGAAACCATCGAACGTAACATTCGCGTGCAACTCGGTGGCTTGTTGGCTGAGGGGGGATTTGATCCGGCGCGTGATATCGAGGCGATTACGGTGAACCGCTGGGGACATGGTTATGCTTCATGGTACAACCCACTGTTTGAACCGAACTACGACGATGACGACGACCCGCGCTATGCTCACGTACAAGCACGCACACGGGTTGGTCGCGTTGCCATTGCGGGTTCGGATGCAGCAGCAGATGCCTTAATGGATGCGGCGATTGAGCAGGGGTATCGTGCGGTGCAGGATCTGGCTAAGGTCTAGCGCGGACTAAGGTTCGCGCAGGCTGTGGACCGCGCGAATAGCTTCTTCTATGGCAGCTTCAGCCATTGCGTTGGAAGCGGCGTCACTGCCCGCTATGGCCAGGTTGCCGACACGCGATCGGGCGGTAATCCATGGGGTTTGCTCGTCCGCATGCATACCGGGCCACCAGTTGACCGCGCCGGATTCCGGGTCGGCAGAGAATGCATAACCGTGTGCCCAGCGGTTTACCGTAATGCCGGCAATATCCCTGTCTGCATCAAACCCTTTAGCGCTGAACATCCGCGCGAGCTGGTTTTTAGCGTTCTGCTCAAATTCACTTAAAGGTGTTGTCAGAAGGCGCTGACGACCTGCGCGGAACTGTGCCGCCGGGGGTAATCCCGGTTCCAGCGGTACATGCTGTAAATGCAAAACCATGGGCTGATCGGTCGACGTGGCGTATTGGTGGTTACCCATGCTGACGGGATGGGTGAGCATGACTGTTTGATAAAAGCTGCCCGGACAATACACGCGGTGGACACCTGCTTCGGCAATACTCTGCCAGCGTCTGATCGCGACGGTGACGTAGACAAAGGGCGCCCGTACCGAGGAGGACAGGGCTGCCTTCTGCGCTTCAGGTATATCGTCGCATACATGCGGAAGCATGGCATGATATCCCGCCCAGATAGCTTGTTTTGCCGTGACTCGCCAACCTTCTGAACCTTTTACATACTCGACATGCAACGGTCCCTGCAGTGCCTCATCAACGTGGCGGACGCCAACTACGGTGCTGTTCAAGCGCAATCGAACTGACTGATCCTGGCGATCGAGCGCCGCATATTGAAAGGTTGCGTTCACGACGTCGGTCATGCCGTTGGCGTCGGCAACTTTTGGTATTAGCTTGTTGACCAGCAGCCGCGCGATAGATGCGTTGCCGTCAGGGAAATAGAAATCGGCAGCCGTGTAACTGCTGTCTGCTGAATCCCACAGTTCGTAACCGGCGTCCATCCCCGCAAAGCCGGGATAACCGTCGAGCAATGCCACCCATGCGGGTAGCGCGTCCGCACCTATCGCCCAGACACCGTGAGACCATTTGTGTAAAAAGGCGAGGGACTGGGTGCCAAGCCCGGCGTATTGTTGCAGATAGCTATGCCACGAGTGGGTGTCGACGATGTGTTTGCGTTCGTCGCGGGATTTGCCGTGCAGGTAGTCAACCTTGTCGGCAAACAAGCGCTGCAACTCCTGCCTGGTTTCGCGGCTCAGCGGCGCCCCATCCAGACTGGCACCGAAGCCGTCCCGGTCAGCAGCAAGATAATCTCTGCCATAGTGCTCTTTGTCGAGAAAATAGCCTCGCGTCAGCCCGTTCTTTGTAAACACTGAGCGGTTGTAAAATTCGCTGGTTCGCTGGACGTCGATACCCAACTCCCGAATCACGTCCTGCACGGCTTCAGGATAGTAGGTGGGTTCTACCATCATCATAGAACCGCCGAAGCCGAGTACTGTCCTGCCATCCACCACCATTTCGTTGCGTCGCGCGTGACCGCCGAAATCATCGTGATTGTCCAGAATCAGGATACGGGCGTGTGGGTTGATGTCTCGACGATACACATACGCTGCAGCCAGGCCGCTGATGCCAGCGCCAACAACCGCCAGGTCATATTGCTCTTGGCTGTCTCTGAAGCGCCACTGCTCACCGCTCACCAGGGCGTGAGCTGCTTCGAAAGAACCGGGTTGTGAACCACGCATGCCTGTCAAAGCGGGTGGATAGCCTGGGTCTACAGAACTGGCCAGGGTGTCTGGCGAAGGGGCGAACAACGCGCCACCGATGGACAAACCGATACCGTTCACAAAGGTGCGGCGACTGAGCGGGAGGCCTGCTTTATCTTTATGGGTCAAAACGAGATCCTGCCTGCTTAGTCTACATCTTCCCAACACACGAACATGGCGTTGTCGATTTTGTTGTACATCTGCTGGTGCAAAGAAGCACCTGGCTCGGCCAGGCTTTCGATATAATCAATCGCCAGATCCGATTGGGCTTTGTCACGAAAATACATCATTAGAAAGTAACTCTGAAGGCGCTCGTCATCTGTGTCGAGAATTGTGTTGCGCTGCCGCCTGCCCAGGGGGCCGATGCGGATAATCAGATCCTGAGCAGCCAGATGCTCAGCGAGTACAGCCACACTGTGGGCGTAGTCTGCGGCGCTGACTCCCGGTTTTAGGTCAAAGTAGCTGAGCATCTGAAACATAAGCCTGGTTCGGTCCTTCTCGGTTCAAGTCACCACCATATAGACCTTGCGCACGGTTTCGATGACCTCGCCCGTACCTTTCCAACCTCTGGGGAAAACCCAACTGTCACCGGCCTTGATCTCTGTCACCAGGCCTGAATCTGAGGTGAGAATCCAGTGGCCCTTCAGTAAATGACAGAATTCGGTGAGATCAAGATCGATTTTCAGTTTACCGGGTTCACACTCCCAGGTGCCCGCGGCAAGATTTCCGGACTCAAAAAAGCCGCTGTCCGTCTGCGTGGGAAGTGGTCCGATGGGCTCGCCGAAGGACTCAACATCAGCTAAGTCACGCAGGTTTGCACAGTCTTTTTGGATGGAGATTTCGACCATGTCATGTCCTCAAATTAGAAGTGACCAGCTTACGTGTTGTGTTGCTGCAGATCGTTTGCGCGTATAGGAAGCGATAGTCTTCTGCGTGAAACGCTGTTTTTGACACAAACTTCTATAAATTTCACAAAAATGTGCAGAATCTTATAAATTTCGCCCAAAAAGTTACGCCGATTGAGCGCTAATGGCGTTTCCGCTCGACTATAATGCCTTGCATCTAAGCAATTCCCGTACTGGAGCTCAGCATGCGTATTGGCGTACCGAAGGAAACTAAAATTCACGAGTACCGCGTTGGCCTTACCCCGGCGAGCGTGGCGGAGCTGACCGCGCGTGGCCATGCCGTGTTGGTCGAGCGTGGGGCGGGTGCCGCAGTGGATTTCCCAGACACCGACTATGCTGCAGCAGGCGCGCAGCTTGTGCCTGCGGCAACCGCATTTGACGCAGATCTTGTGGTCAAGGTCAAAGAGCCAAGCCTGGAGGAGTGCAAGCGCCTGAATTCGGGACAGGTGTTGTTTACCTATCTGCATCTGGCTGCGGCCCAGCCCCAGGCGCATGCGCTTATGGCCAGCGGCGCCACGGCGATTGCCTATGAGACAGTCGAAGATGCGCGGGGTACTTTGCCGTTGCTAACGCCGATGAGCGAAGTGGCAGGGCGCATGTCAATTCAGGTGGGTGCGAACGCGCTGCACAAATTCCACGGCGGGCGAGGCACTTTGTTGGGCGGTGTTGCCGGTGTTCGGCCGGGTAAAGTGGTCATCCTCGGTGGCGGTATCGCGGGCTCAAATGCCGCCCAAATGGCAGTCGGGCTGCAGGCGGATGTCACCATTCTGGACAAATCCGTTGCGCAGCTCCGCGTGCTGTCGCGAGAGTTTGGTGCACAAGCCCGTGTCCTGATGGCCACCGGTGAGAATGTGGCTGAGGCTGTGCGCGAAGCGGACCTGGTCGTGGGCGCCGTACTTGTGCCTGGCGCAGCGGCGCCCAAGCTGGTCGACCGTGAATTGCTGGGTCAAATGTTACCCGGCGCCGTCATGGTGGACATTTCCATTGACCAGGGTGGGTGCTTTGCCAGCAGCCGTCCCACCACACACGATCAACCCACCTATGTGGACAGCGGCGTTGTCCATTACTGTGTGACAAATATGCCCGGTGCGGTGGCGCGAACGTCGACCCAAGCGCTCAACAACGTGACGCTGCCCTATGTGGCAGCACTAGCTGATATGGGCTGGGAGGCCGCGCTGGCAGCGGATGCCGGCTTCGGTAAAGGGCTGAATGTGCATGCTGGCCGGATCGCGCATCCAGGTGTTGCTGCCGCCGTGTTCCCGGACCTCGCAGCCTAACCTCCCGGTGTGCCTCCGGTTGCCGCCAGGTAACGCATTAGAGGTTCGGCCAGCTCTGCATTGAGGTGTTCGTCGCCGGGTACCAGAAAACGGAACAGCGCGGCGTAACGACGATCCGCTTCATCAAAAAGCGGATCACTCGCGCTGCCGAAACGATCGTCCAAGGTTGCCCAGTTGTTGCTGGATATGGTCTCCAGCGCCAGGGGAAAAATTTCCTCTTCTTCAAATGCCATGTGCTGACGCTGGATCGATACAAAGTGTTCCAACTGTTCTTTGAAGGCGCTGATATCAACTTCTTCAGGAGGCGCTTCAACCATATCCATCAGCTCACTGGTCGCGGCGCTGAGCACCTTGTGCTGGGCCCGATTCCATTCAACTTTTTCCTGTTGTTCAGCGGTGAGATCCAACTCCAGCATTTTGTCGAAAACAAGATCTTCTGTCGGGTGGTGCAGATGTTCCGGATAACCTGACAGGTAATCTACGAGGCAGAACAGATGATCTGACTGGGTATCAAAATCATCCTTGCTCATATCATCGCTGACTGCACTGATCGTATTCAGTACGGCACGCAAACGTTGGTGGTCGGTGCGCAGCCTTTCTATGGTTTGTGACATTTATCGTCCTTGCCGGATTCGGCGAAATTTACCCGACACAGGTGGTGGGGAATGGGCCTTGCCAAATTTTGCGCATCCTACCCCACCCGGTGACGCGAGACCACGTGCAAACGTCATTCTTTGTCAAGATTGTGGGACAAGATTGTGCGACATGTGCTTCTGGAACGCGTCGCGCACTCCCCGCTTATGGATTTTGCCGGACGCAATTCTGGGTAACTGCTTGTCGAACAAGACAACATGCGCGGGTACTTTGAAACGGGCCAGATGTTCACTCACGTGTGATTGGATGTCACCGGCGGTCAGAATGGCGCCTGCCTTGGCGACTACCGCTGCTGCAACCACTTCACCCAGGCGCTCGTCGGGCACGCCAAACACAGCGCACTCTGCGACATTTGGATGTTCATAGATGACAGATTCCACTTCCGCGCACGCGATGTTTTCACCACCGCGGATGATCATTTCTTTGGCCCGTCCGGTAATAAACAGATCGCCGTCGTCGTCAATACTACCCAGGTCGCCGGTATGCACCCAGCCGTCGATCAGGGTGGTGGCCGTTTCTTCGGGGCGGTTCCAGTACTCAGTGAAATTCATCGGGCCTTTGATGCAGATCTCGCCGGTGGCGCCTGGTGGCACTGGGTTACCCGCTTCGTCGATGATGCGGATACTCACCAGGGGTCGCAGCGGGCGGCCGCAGCTGGCTGGTTTCGCCTGCAGACTGGCGCCCGCGTTGGAGGCTCCGAGACCATTGGTTTCGGTCATGGCGTACGCCGCGCTGGCGCGAGTCTGATTGCCACTGCGCTGCTCGATGCTTTTGGAGTGTTTGGGCGTCATCGCCGCGCCGCCGCCACCGATGCTGCGCAGACTGCTTAAGTCGTATTTGTCATAGTTTGGCGAATTGACCAGTTCGTATGCCATTGTGGGCACCCCGCTGAAATGGGTGACCTGTTCCCGCTCGATCAGTGCCAGGGCTTTATCGACTTCCCACTTATACATGGCAACCACCTTGCGGCCGTTGCGGAGTGAAGGCAGCAGTTGGCCGTTCAAGCCGGTCACATGGAACAGCGGGACAGTAATGATCATGCAGGGTTGGCGGGCCGGTGGCCGTTGCCGGCGCCCTGCATCCGCGCGGGCGAGGGCCGCTGAGGCTTCCCAACCTAAGACTGAGTGGATGATTGCCCGGTGTGAAGAGACAACCCCCTTGGGGCGGGCGGTGGAGCCGGAGGTATACAACATCATTGCGGGGGCGTCCGGATCTATGTCCGGCATTGAGTTCGGCGTTGGCTCCAGTATTGTGTCTGGTATTGGGGAGGTGCCGTTGCTGGAGTCCAGAAAGTCAGCCCAGCTTTGCACCCCGTTACCGGCCACATTCTGAGTACGCACTGCCACAACCTGCAGGCTGTATGTATCCAGGTAAGGCGCCAGGTGTTCCAGGCGCTCGCGATCGACAAACAGGGTCTGTAAACCGGAATCTTCAACGGCAAAGATCATTTCTTCACCGGTCCACCAGGCATTCATGGCCACCGCGACGGCGCCCAGAGACGTAATGCCCATGTAGGCGAATACCCACTCTGGATAGTTGCGCATGGAAATGCCCACACGCGTCCCAGGCTTAACGTTGTGCTGTTGCAGCGCGGACATGACTCTTTTCACTTCCCGCCATGCATCAGCAAAGGTGTACCGTTCGTTTTCGTAAACAAAAAAGGTATCTGTCGAGTGCTTCAGCGCGCCCTGATACAGCTCTCGAAGGTGTGCCGGAGCGTTCTTGAATACCGGGATAGGCACACCGTTGATGGCCACTTCGTCAAGTTCATAAGCGCCGCCCGGACCAAGCAGTTCCCGTGCAGCAGGTGAATACGCGTCCAACGATAAGTTCACAACCCCTCCAGATGCCGTCTACCCAGCGTATGATATTCACAAATATAGTGTTGTATGATGACATAGTATGCTGCATTGGCAGACTGCGCAGTAATAACCCCCGGGAGTGCAACATGTCGGACAGCGAAAAGGGCGGGAAATCCGAAAAATCCAATCAATCGCAGAAACGGGACAGGCGCCCCGCTAATAATGCTGTTTCCGCAGCGTTCAGCGAGCTGGTCACGCAATGGGAGCGCAATTTCGATGCGCTGGCCAATCAGTTTATGGGTACCGAAACCTACAGCCAGGCCATGAACGACATGCAAAAAGCCCAGCTTGGCATGCAGCGCAATTTTGCCGATTTCATGTCGCGGCAACTCGAAACTATGAGCATGCCCACCAGAGAAGATGTGGTGCAGCTAACGGAGCTGGTGCGTCAGCTGGACCGGCGTATGGAACGCATTGAAGAGAAACTGGCGTTAAATGACCGGCCTGCGCGCAAAACCAAACGCCCCGCACGCACCAGAACGCCACAAAGTGTGTCCGCAGCAGTATCGATTGACGATCCTGGCGCGAAAGAGCAAAACCCGGTAGCGCAAAAAGCAGAGGGGCCAACCAGAGGGACAGACAAATGAGCGACAACAATCAGCAATCCGGCGGCCTTGAGGCACAACTGGCGGAAGCGCAGGCCGGTGTGAGGAGTTTTGTTGAGCAGGCTGTCGCGCGCGGGCAGAAGGGCCTTGCGTTGGCGAACGCGTCGCCACAGCCTGTTGGGTTAACGTCCAAAGAAGTGTTGTATGCGCGGGGCACATTGCGTTTGTATCACTATGCAGCTCAGACTGACGATGTTTATCGGGTGCCGGTTTTGCTGGTCATGGCGACAACAAACCGCGCGTTCATTTTTGATCTGGCGCCTGGCCGCAGCATGATCGAGTACATGGTGCAGCAAGGTTTTGACATGTATGTCATCGACTGGGAAGCACCCACGATGGCGGAACGTGGACTGACCCTGAAAGACTACACCCAAGATTTCATTCCAACCTGTATTGAAAAAGTGCAGGAAGACAGCGGTGAGGAAGATATATCTATCGTCGGGTATTGTATGGGCGGAGTGTTGTCGCTGATCTACGCTGCAACTCACATTGAAGGGCCCCTGAAGAACCTCGTTTGTTTAACTACACCGGTGGATTTTCATCAGACCGGCCTGCCGCAGGTATGGAATGATCCACGCTACTTTGATGTCGACTACCTGGTAGATACCGTGGGCATTCTCTCTGCAGAATCTGTTACCCAGATGTTTGAAATGCAGCGACCGGCTCAGCGCCTGGCAGGTCAACTCAGGCTGTGGGATCAAATCCTTGACGATGATTATGTGGATAACTATCGCGCATTCAATCGCTGGGGGGAAGAGACTCTGCCGCTGGCAGGAGAATATGTGCGGGAAACCACCAAAGAATTGAATTGGGGTAATAAGCTGTATACCGGTGAGTTAATGGTGGATGGCCACAACGCCAACCTGGCCAGCGTCACGGTGCCGCTGCTGAGCGTAGTGGCTGAGCATGATCATCTTGCCCCACGGGATTCGACAAAACCTTTGCTGGACCTTGTGGGCTCGGAGGACAAAGCGGAAATCCTATTGAAAGGCGGTCATGTCAGTCTGATTGCCGGGCCTAACGCGGCCAAGCGGATGTGGCCCCGTTTAAACGAATGGTTGTCCGTGCGGTCTGTATAAGGCCTTAGTCCTTCAGTGCCATAACCTGAGCGCTTCGCCGGAGTGGCGAAGCTTGCAGGCAGCCTCGGCAGGGCAGAGTTCTTCAGGGATTCGGGTAAATTAGAGCGTGACAACCTTTGCGGATATCGAAAGGTTGCCAATCCGCGGGGTTCTGGGCCAACCGGTCGGCGATAATACGCAATACGTCCGGGTTCATCGCCATGCCGGCATGACTGCCACGCACACGAATATTCTCGCTGTTGTGGTCCTCCGGCTCGATACAGGTGCGCCAGCCCACGACGCCATCGGTGGTGCTGTAGACCGAAGTTGTGGGCATCGGTAAAGGGTCTCCGCTGGTGGCGGTTGGACGTAATTCGCGCATTTCTTCAATGGTCAGTCCGGACATGCGTTCAAACATGCGCTCAACCAACGGATTGGTCGAACTACCGTCCGTCGTGCCGTAGGGACTCCCGAGCGTAATCACCGAGCGCACGGCATCGGGAAAAGTGCGCGCAATCTCTCTGGCGTACACGCCGCCAAGACTTTGCCCGATCAGGGTGATGGGTGCGTCCATGGCGTGATGCAGCCGATAAAAGCGTCGGATCACATTTTCGAGTTGTTTAGGGTTGCCGGTATTGGTGCCTTGCAACCAGGGAAACGGCTTATAGCGTAAGCGACTGAGGAAACGTCTCAGCAGGGCGGTGGAATCATCACCGCCCAGAAAACCCGGCAGGACAAATACAGGATGGGGCTCACCACGGGGTACCGCCGCCAGCAGCGGCAACCAGGTTGAAGTCAGTGAGGCGATTTC
>JBCCUW010000077.1:0-11997 GCA_039196385.1 Pseudomonadota bacterium | reverse complement strand
GGTGACGACAAACATACTGCCCAACAGGAAAGCTACGCCATAGACCAGACTATTCTGATAGTTGATCGCGCCGAGCACCAGAACTAACAACAAGCCGCCAAACGTAAATCCGCTGACGGTCGGAAAAATGAAAATATTGGATTGGCTCAGGGTAATCCGTTGGCCGGGCGGTATACGCCGGTCCAGCCAGGCGCCAAAGCGCTTGTTCAGGGTGGGCTGTCTGGTGATCGACCCGGTGCTTGAGTCAGTCGCCACAGGTTCAACCTACAACGTCAACACTGCCAAGCAGTTTCTGCGCCAGCGCACCACCACCGTGACCGGTGAAATCAGCAGACTCACGCAAGCGGTGCTCCACACAGCTGGGCAGTACAGCCTGCACATCTTCAGGCACAACGTGGGTGCGATTATTGAGCAGCGCCCAGGCTTTGGCGCCTTGCAGCAGCGCCAAAGCACCACGCGGTGACAATCCATAAGCAAATTCACCCCCTTGCCGTGTAAACGCCACCAGGCGTTGTACATAGTCCACCAGGGGATCGGATATTTTTATCGCCTTGACGGCGTTTTGTAATTGCTGCAGTTGAGGCAGGCTCACCAGTGCAGTTAATGCCTCAAGATGCTGTCGTCGGTCTCCCTGCATCAACAGCTCACGCTCCGCTGCAGGATCCGGGTATCCCAGCTCAATGCGCATAAGAAAACGATCGAGCTGCGACTCCGGCAGCGGAAAGGTACCCGCCTGGGTGGACGGGTTCTGAGTCGCGATGACAAAAAATGGTTCCGGCAGCGGGCGGGACTCACCATCATTGGTAACCTGTCGTTCCTCCATCGCTTCCAACAGTGCACTCTGGCTTTTTGGCGTCGCGCGGTTGATTTCATCAGCCAGCACCAGTTGAGCAAACAAAGGGCCTTCAACGAACCTGAAACTGTCTGTTTTTTTGTCAAAAATGGTGGCGCCAATCACGTCTGATGGCAGCACGTCTGAAGTGAACTGAATGCGGTTGTAGCTGAGCCCCAGAGTCCGTGCCAGCGCGTGGGAGAGCAGCGTTTTGCCCATGCCCGGCAAATCTTCTATCAACAGATGACCACCCGCTATCAGGCACGCCAGGCTCAATTTGATCTGCTGCTGCTTGCCCAACAGTACGCCGTCGAGAGTACTGATCAGGAGCTGAATTTTCTCCTGCACCTGCTCCCGGTTCATCACCGGTACGGGGGCGCCCGGCGATAACTCAGCAGGGCTGGGGTTCGATGACGTCATGTGCAATTCGGACCTCTAGGCCGGATTATCCATGATTATGCAGTTCCAATACGTTGCCGTCTGGGCTGAACTGGGTTTCCCGGCGCTGTTTCATTTTATCGTTACGCGCTAAGGATAGCTGTTCAAGATACCTGTCATCTATGTCGCCAGTCACGTATTTGCCATCAAATGCGGAACATTCAAAGTCGTCAACGCTGGGGTTTCCATCCCTGGCGCTGGCCTTGAGGTCTTCGATGTCCTGATAGGCCAGCCAGTCGGCGCCAATAATTCTGGCAACCTCTTCGTCGCTGCGCTGGTGGGCAACAAACTCATCCCGCGCCGGCATATCGATGCCGTAAACGTTCTGGTAACGCAACGCAGGCGCCGCTGAGGCCATATACACCTTTTTCGCCCCGGCCTCCCGAGCCAGCTGAATAATCTGCTCAGTGGTCGTACCGCGCACGATGGAATCGTCAACCAGCAGAACATGTTTATCGCGAAATTCCAGCTCAATCGCGTTCAGTTTCTGGCGCACGGATTTTTTCCGCTCACTCTGACCCGGCATGATAAAGGTGCGGCCAATGTAGCGGTTTTTAATGAATCCTTCCCGGTATTTGACGTTCAGCCGGTGGGCCAGCGGCAGTGCCGCGGTGCGACCGGTGTCAGGGATCGGAATGACAACATCGATATCATGGTCGTGCTGGCTGTACTGGCTGAGAATCTTATCAGCCAGGTATTCACCCATGCGCAGCCGACTCTTGTAAACGGATATGTCATCAATGATCGAGTCCGGGCGAGCCAGATAAACATGCTCAAAAATACACGGCACCAGCTGCGCGTTATCCGCACACATTTGACGGTGTAATTCACCATTGTTGCCGATAAAAACCGCTTCCCCTGGCGCGACACTACCGAGCATGTCGAAGCCGAGAATATCGAGCGCCACAGACTCCGAAGCCAACATGTA
The DNA here is from genome assembly GCA_039196385.1 of Pseudomonadota bacterium. Lineage (GTDB taxonomy): Bacteria > Pseudomonadota > Gammaproteobacteria > Pseudomonadales > Azotimanducaceae > UBA4421. Next base: position 9,799 of record JBCCUW010000077.1, on the reverse strand, counting down.
GTCGATACCGGCATCTGTCTCACGCTGACCATAGACGAGCGGCCGAATTCCAAATGGATCGCGAAACCCCACAATACCTGAGCCGATCACCATGGCCACTGCTGCATACGCACCGCGACAGCGCTGATGGACCCCACTCACTGCTTTGAAAATTTCCGCAGGTGAGGGATCCAGAGCTCGCTGCCGTTGCAGTTCGTGAGCGAAGACATTCAACAGCACCTCAGAATCGCTGTTGGTGTTGATATGCCGCAGATCCTCGGCAAACAGATCTGCCTTCAGAGCGTCTGCATTGGTGAGGTTACCATTGTGCGCCAGCGTAATGCCGTAGGGCGAGTTCACGTACATGGGCTGGGCTTCAGCACTGGTGGAACTGCCGGCGGTGGGATACCGCACATGTCCAATCCCCGTACGCCCCGGCAGGTGCTGCATATGCTCCTGGCGAAAGACGTCACGGACCAGACCGTTGCCCTTGCGCAAATGTAATGTCCTGCCATCGCTGGTCACGATGCCGGCCGCATCCTGGCCACGATGTTGCAAAACGGTCAACGCATCATAGAGTTCCTGATTAATTTCACTCTGGGCAACGATGCCAACTAGTCCACACATGCTCTTATTTGCACCCCACTGCGAAGCGTCACAAGTATAGGTTGTATAGGGTCCGGTGTCTTACCGGTTACCGCACATTTTCAGTCGTCCATTCAATTAGTGTCCGGCAACGAGAGGCCCTCAGGTAATTGCTGAGGCAGCAATCCATCAGGCAGCGAAACCTCACCCGCCGCATCGCGTGCACGGCCCACCAATTCACGTATTTCGTCCTCAAAGGCCAGCAGCTCACCTTGCAGCTGCGAAGCCTTCCACCAGGCGGTGTCAGCGGCAATCTCACGCAGGCCGATCAGCACCACTACACACACCAGCAGTCCCCGCGCACTCCCAAACAGAAAGCCCAGAAACCTATCCATACCACTCAGACCCGTACCTGAAATCACCCGACTCAGCAGCCACTGCAGGAGACCAGCCGCAATGAGCGTGGCCACAAAAATCACTGCAAATGCAATGACCAGACGGATCGGCTGTGCCCCCCACTGGGCCGGCACATAAGCCGCAAAGCTGGACGAAAAGTAAATAGCCAGGACAAAGGCCGCTATCCAGGACACCAACGCCAACACTTCTTTAACAAGCCCGCGGTACAACCCGATAAGGGCCGACACCAGAACGATGATGCCAATCACGATGTCCAGCGTTGCCAGCGTGTTGCTCATGGCTGCATTTCAACTACATCGGGCTGGACCGAAAACCGTTCTGCAATAAGCTGGCGCAGATTATCCGCTTCATTTTTGTCCAGGAGCGGTCCCACCGCCACACGGTGCAAAACACTATCGCTGGAAGTTTTTAAGGTGGATATGAAGGCCTCAAAGCCCGCTGCCCGCAGATCATCCCGCAGCTTTCTGGCATTGGCCACCTGCGCAAAACTTGCTGCCTGCACGGCCCAGACGGTCGTATCGCGGTCGGTGGGGAACAGTTTCGGCTCACCAAAGCGGGTCCCGTCCCGACGGGCAAAACCATCTTCGGTCACCTCGTCGCGCAACGTCGCTACCCGATCCACCACGTCCGTAGCCGGCACTACCTCATCAAAGCGGGGTACGTTCACCTGCAATGGAGGCTGCTGCGGTGCTGTCGGTGCTTCGCGGACAGGTACCCCTGCGCCGTCAAACAACATCGGCAGGAAAATTACCGCCAGCGCGACAAGAAAAATGGAGCCGGTAATACGATACCTGCTGCGTTCACGCATGGTTTAAAACTTCGGAAAAAAACAAATTAGGACTTCACCGTCTGGGCCAGCCAGGCAAACTGTTCCACCGTGCTAAACGAACCGAAAACAAGAATAACATCTCCTGGCGCCGTTGCCGAACAGGCTCGCGCCACCGCAGCTTGCGCGTCAGATTGACACTCACCCAAACCGTTGTTGGCATGCTGCAACGCTTGCGCTGACAGACTTCTTTCGCCTTGCGTATCCACCAGAAACCAGGGGACATCGAATGCTTGCGTGACCGCGCGGATGACCGCTGCGTGGTCCTTATTGCGCAACATCCCACAGATCACGGCATCGGGCTGCAAGTCACGGGCGCGCAATTGATCCAGCAAAAAGCGAATTCCTGCGGGATTATGCGCCACATCCAGAATCCACCGGCGTTGCTCATAATGACAGATCTGCAAGCGACCAGGTACGCGCAATTCAGCGATATCCTGCAGATGAGACCGCGCCAGGTCCCCCGTGTTCCCGTCCGCCGGTAGCTGTGCCTGTAACACCAGCAATGCCGCTTCCAGGGCGAGCGCAATGTTCTGGCCCGCCAACTCCCCCACCGGGAGGTTGAGCGGCGGCCAGTCCTGCCGAAGCAACCGCCATTCGCCCGCACCGGGCGACATCTCTACATGGAACTCGTGCCCATATCGGCGCGGCTGTACACCCAGATCAACGCAGGCCTGAAGAACACTCTCCGGCATATCAGGGCCCAACACCACGTGCTGATCGGACCGCAGTATGCCTGCCTTTTCTGCGCCAATCGCCTCAAGCGTATCACCCAGAAACTCCTGGTGGTCCAGGCCGATACTGGTAATGACGCCCACATCAGCATCAATGGCGTTAAACGCATCGAGCCGCCCACCAAGCCCTATCTCAAGAATGGCCACAGCCACCGCCGCCTGCTTGAACACGTGCAACGCAGCCAACGCAGCAAACTCAAAGTAGGTGAGCGGAAGATCTCCGCGCGCCCGATCTACAGCGGCGAAGGCTTCACACAAGGTGGCATCATCCACTTCTTCACCATGCAAACGCACGCGTTCGTTAAAGCGCTGAATATGCGGCGACAATGTGGTGCCCACGGACTTTCCCGCCCTGCGCAGCAGGTATTCCAGGGCCATGGCCGTTGAACCTTTGCCATTCGTGCCTGCGATGGTCACCACCTGCAGGGCCGGCCCACCGGGCCGCTGCAGCTCAAGTTGTGCAACCATCTGCTGCATTCGGCTGAGGCCCATGTCGATAGTTTGGGTATGTTGCGCAGAGATATAAGCCAGCCAGTCTGCCAGGTTCCGTTCAGTCACAGCGGCTCACCGTGCGCACAGCTCGTGGGTAGTTCAGCGAATTGCGCCCTTCAACTCAGCAGCCTGCTGAAGCAGCGCTGCTGCGCATTGGCTCACGTCGTCTGGATAATCTGCCATAGTGGCGACCAATGCGGTACCCACCACAACCCCATCAGCATGCGCCCCCACCTGTGCTGCGGTGGTGGCATCCTTGATACCAAAGCCCACACAGACCGGCAGGGACGTACCCGCTTTGAGCTGCGCAACCCGGTCTCTGATGGCGTCTGCTGCCAGCGTTGTGCCTGACCCGGTGGTGCCCTTGGTCGACACGTAATACACAAATCCGGAGGCTTTGCTCAATATCATGCTGGCCCGTTCCGGAGTGGTGGTTGGGGCCACTAAGAACACCAGGTTGATGTGTTTAGCCGCCAGTTGCACACGCAGCGCTTCTGCCTCTTCCGGAGGGAGGTTGACCATAATCAAGCCATCCACGCCTGCCTGATGGGCGCGCTCGGCAAAGTCGGGCATGGCCAGCACTGAATTGAGATAACCCATCAGTACAATAGGCGTGCGCGTATCCTGCTGTCGAAATTCCTCCACCATGGCCAGGACGTGTGACATCCCAATCCCATTCGCCAATGCCCGCTCACTGGCCGCCTGTATCGCGGGACCTTCGGCCTCAGGATCAGAAAATGGAATACCCAGCTCAAGCACATCCGCCCCACCCTCGACCAGCGCATGCAGCGCCGGCACCGTATGGTCCGGTGAAGGATCTCCAGCAGTCACAAAAGCGACCAGAGCAGTCTGCCCGCCGAGCTCAGCAAAAACGTGGTCAATCCTGCTCATGTCAGCTGAATGCCATCAAGCTTGGCGACTGTATTAATATCTTTATCACCACGGCCTGACAGATTAATTAAGATGATCTGATCAGCGGACATCTTGCCGGCGTTGGCGATAGCCCAGGCGATGGCATGACTGGACTCAAGCGCAGGAAGGATGCCCTCGCAACGGTTCATCATGCGGAACGCCTGCATGGTTTCTTCGTCAGTCGCGCTGTCGTATTCAGCGCGGCCGATGTCTTTCAAGTGCGAGTGTTCGGGTCCAACACCGGGGTAGTCCAATCCCGCAGAGATTGAATGGGTTTCCTGAATCTGGCCGTCCGCGTCCGCCATCAGGTAGGTACGATTACCATGCAGTACACCGACCTTACCTTCGTTCAGTGGGGCCGCGTGGGCACCTGTACTCAAGCCCAGACCGCCCGCTTCCACGCCCACCATGCGCACGTCGACATCGTCAATAAAGGGATAAAACAAACCCAGCGCGTTCGAACCACCACCTACACACGCAACCAGCACATCGGGCAGACGTCCAGTCATCTCAAGCATCTGCGCGCGAGCTTCGGTACCAATGGTGGCCGCAAAATCCCGCACCATCATCGGATAAGGATGCGGCCCCGCAACGGTGCCGATAATATAGTGGGTATTGTCCACGTTGGTCACCCAGTCGCGCATCGCCTCGTTCATGGCATCTTTCAGGGTCCGGGAACCTGAGGTCACTGGAATCACATTCGCGCCGAGCAGTTTCATCCGATAGACATTGAGACTCTGTCGCTCGACATCCTCAGCCCCCATATACACGTCACAGCTTAAGCCGAGCCGCGCGGCTACCGTCGCTGAAGCAACCCCATGTTGGCCTGCACCTGTTTCGGCAATAACGCGCGGCTTACCCATACGCTTGGCCAGCAAAGCCTGACCGATGGTATTGCACACTTTGTGCGCGCCAGTGTGATTGAGGTCTTCGCGTTTGAAATAGATCTGCGCGCCACCCAACTCTGCCGTCAGTCGCTCGGCAAAGTACAATGGCGTTGGGCGACCGACGTAGTGGGTCATGTCCGCATGCAACTCACGCTGGAATTCCGGATCCTGCTTCGCATCCGCATAAAGCTGCGCCAGTTCATCCAGGGCGTGGGTCAGCGTTTCTGCAACAAACCGCCCACCATAGTCGCCAAAATGACCATCATCGGTGGGTTGGGCGTAATTACTGCCGTCTTTCATCTCGTCTCACGTTCCACTTTCATTGGTTGTACATTGCTTTGCATTTTGGTTTGCATTTTGGTTTGTAAGGTCGGCTTCAGCAGTCAGCTCCTGTTCCGCCTGCCGGACTGCGTTGATGAACTGCGCCACTTTGGCCGGGTCTTTCTGACCTTTTACCGGTCCTTCCACGCCGCCGCTCACATCCACACCATGCGGCAGCGTCTGGCAGATTGCCGCCGTGACGTTTGCCGGGGTCAAGCCACCGGCCAGGACGCTGCGGCGGCTGATGCCTGAGGGCCACAGTTGCCAGTCAAAAGTATGCCCGGTGCCCCCGGCCTGGCCTGCCACAAAGCTGTCAAACTGAATAGCCCAGGCATCTGCATACTCCGCCACCGGTACCGATAGATCCATCTGCGGCTGAACTCGAATCGCCTTGACATAGGGCAGGCCGAAGCTGCGACAATATTCGGCAGGTTCATCACCTTGAAACTGCAGGACGTCAATCCAGCCGGAAGCGGCAATCTCTGCAACCTGATCGGGCTCTGCGTTCACAAATAATGCCACCCGGGTACAGTTCACGGCCGTCGCTATATTTTCCGCCAGCGGCTGCGTGACAAAACGCGGGCTCTGCGGATAGAAATTGAGGCCAATGGCATCCGCGCCGCATTGCGCCGCATGCCGGGCATCTTCAACCTGCGTGATCCCGCAGATCTTACACCAGATGGGTACATGGGGTTGCACGGTGTCGTTTTGCATAGTCATGAAGCAGACACTGGCCTTTGCAAAACACGCTAGTCTAGCTGCTCCAGCGCCGGTTACAAGCGCTGAAAGAAACCCGCCCGCGGTGGTGGAATGGCAAATCCCGGATAACTTACCCGGGTCAGATACAACCCCTGAGCTGGCGCCGTGGCACCCAGTCGAGTGCGATCCCGACCAGCCAGTACAGCAGCGATAAGACCAGAATCTCTGTGCCTACCAACGTCCTGCAAACCGCGAGCAATATTGCGCACCATATGCAGCAGAAAGGCGTTGGCTTCTATTTCCAGCACAACCAGCGGCCCCTGACGCCAGACAAGGCAACGGTTGATTCTTCGCATGGGGGTCAACGACTGACACCCGGCAGCGCGAAAGCCGCTGAAGTCATGTTCACCCAGGAGCTGCTGCGCCGCACGGTGCATCGCGTCGCTATCCAGGCCCGTGGTTGACCAGACCCGGCCAGCAAGTAGAGGGTCTGGGTGGGAGACATCATGAAAGAGGTAGTGGTATGTCCGTGCCGTAGCACTGTAGCGGGGGTGAAAGTCTGCAGATGCTGCAACCACCCAGTCCACGCTCACTGCAGATGGCGTCAGGGCATTGGCCCCGCGCTGCCAGTCACGCAGGCTACGCGACGCCCCACTGCGAAAACTGATGACCTGTCCGGTGGCGTGTACGCCGGTATCGGTACGTCCAGCGGCAGCTATTGTGACAGGATGATCAGCCACCCGACTCAGAGCGTCCTCAAGCACACCTTGCACAGAGACGTCGTTACGCTGGCGCTGCCAGCCATGGAAAGGCGCCCCGTCGTAGGTAACGCCCATCGCATAGTAATCAGGGCTCATGGTCGGGCGGCCGTCGGCGCAAAGTCAGCAGAACGGGCGCTGGAGAAAGCTAGATTTTTGCCAACATGTCCTGGGCTTTGCTTTGTTGCTCGGGTGTGCCTTCTTCAACCACTTCGTTGAGAATGTCCCGGGCGCCATCCGCATCTCCCATGTCGATATACGCTTCAGCCAGATCCAGCTTGGTGCCGTTAATATCGGCATCTGCCTCACCATCAAACTCAAAATCATCATCTGCCGGGCCACTCGGCGCGTCGGCGGCGGCGCTTGCGGGTGCGTCCGCGTCGTCCAACAACGTGTCCAGGTCAAAGTCTGTATCGTCGTCACCTGCTGATGCGGCTGCATCAAGATTTTCAACGTCCTCTTCAACACCCTGGGCAACGTCCTCTTCCACATCCTGGTCGGGATCAAAGTCGATGCCGAGATCACCCCCCAACTCACCAGCATTCCCCCCTTCTTCTTCAGCAGGCTCAGCCACCAGTGTGACATCGTCATCCGTGGCTTCGTTGAGTGTTGTTACCGCGTCGTCGCTGGGATCGACATCCAGATCAAACTCCAGCTCAAACTCGTTGTCTGCGCTTTGTTCGGTGGTCGCGGCGTCACCAGAGTCACCCGATTGCGTATCGTCGAGAGCAGGCGCTGCAAATTCAATAGGATCATCTGAACCCGACGCGGATTCGCCATTACCCGTGTCATCGCCCGCGGACTCAAGGTCATCAAGATCCAACGTGAGATCTTCGGTCATGTCAGCCTCTTCACTGGCTGACGTTGTTTCATTGACCTGGGTCTGATCTGTGTCAGTCGCCGCATCGTCCAACACCACGCGGTTTTCGCTGAGTTGACTTTCCAGGTCGCGCACCGCCATGAGGATGTCTTCGTCATTGCAGTTTTCCAACACATACTGCGCGTGCTGTTCAAACTGATCGTCATCGTTGGACTCAACATAAACTTCCAGCAGCTTCAGGCGGACATCGTAGCGATCAGGCTCGTCAGCAAGTACGCCCAGCAGCAAATTGGCAGCCTGCCCATACCGACCGTAAGCAATGTAGATTTCGGCCTCGCCAATGACATCGGAAGTCTGGGTCTGCCCTTCCGGCTCAGCCGCAGCTGCTGTCTGTGTTTCGTCATCATCCAGATCAAAGACATCTTCCGTTTCTTCAGCTTCACCCACAGCGCCAACTACCGGCTCAACCAGCGTGGCGTCATCATCCATCTCATCAAATTCAGTTTGCGGTTCATCAGACTCTGCGTCCGCATATAAGGGCTGAGCTTGGACCTGCGTTTGCCCATCGTCAGCGTCGTCCGCATAAGCCGGCTCCACTTCAGGCTCGTAAGCGTAGTCATCTTCCGCTGCGCGATTACGCCGCAGCGCAATCATCATGACGGCCAGGAGCAAAATCAAAACACCAATCACGCCGATTAACAGAATCGGGTTCTGCCACCACGCGGCAGGTTCTGGTTTGGGGGCTTGAGTTTGGTTCTGGCTGGCGTTATGCAACTGTTCACGCACCTGCTGCAGCTGCTGCTGCAGTTCGGCAATTTCCTGGTCTTTGACTTCCAGTTGCCGCTCTTTCACGCTGATCTGATTCGTGGCAATTTCTTTTTCGCGGTCCAATTGATAGCTGAGTTCTTCGACCTGACGATTGAGCGTCGCTGATTCTTCGATCAACTGGTTAACCTGCTCGGAACCCCGCGCCGTACCACTGGCCAGTTCGCCACTGTTGGCCACAATGCGCACCTGTCCGCCATCGTCGACTGCCGCCGCGGGCGCCGCATCGCTGTTGCTTGTGGCATCCACCTGAGATGCCAGATCCGCGCCATCATCCTGCAGCGGGGTAGCTGCCGCCACCTGCGTCGGTTCATCAGTTCTCCAGTCGTTAGTCTGATTGGCCACTGCCAGATTGGCTTCGCTGGCCGTCATGCTCAACGCTTCCGCTTCGCTGGGCATCTCCAGTTCGTATCCGGCCTTCAACAAGTTGATGTTGTCGCGGATAAACGCCTGACGATTCAATCGTTGAATCGCCAGCATCTGCTGATTTACGGTAACCCGGTTTGACGGCAACGTGCGTGACGCAATGGTCCAAAGCGTATCATCACGGGTCGTGTACACGCCGCCATCCGTCGCGCCACTGCGAGCCGGGGCCGCAGGCTGGGCCGGTGCAGTGGGCCGCAGTGTGACACGGCTGGCGGGTCTTGCCGGCGCCGCAGCAGCTGGTGCGGGTGCGGGAGTACTGACTTGTGCCGGAGTCTGCACGGGTGTTGCAGCCACTTCCGAAAATGTCGGTGGGTCCAACAGTACCGTGAACTCTTTTAATAACTTGCCGTTGGGCCACAGCACCTCAACAATAAAGTTGAGATAAGGCTCGGATATTGGCTGGGAACTGCTGACTGTAATCTGGGGACCACCGCTGGCATTCAAATCAACATCGAATTTCAGCTGCGTGAGATAGAAGAACCGCTCAACCCCGACCCGATCAAAATCCTGCCGCGAAGCCAGGCTGACCACAATTTCCGCAGATTGAAAACCCTGCACATCCAGCAGACTGATACTGCCTTCGAAGCGCTCGTTGAGCGCAGAGTCTACGTCGATCTCTCCCATTCCCAGCGCCCATACCGGGGCCGGGGTCACCGCACATATCGCCAACAGTGCCACGTATAGTAACCGGCACTTGCGTCTGAACATTGGCAAGACCCTCCTTCTTTGCATCATGCCTATCAGCATATTGGTTGGATGATCGTCTCGTGAACTGGCTTGTCGTCCCATTTGCACACTGCGTGCGCGAAGGCAATTTCTCATGTCCAAATCGGTATCCAAATCCATGTGTCTATTCGCAAATATTGTCTCATTACTTGCAGGTTTCCCGCCTGCAAAACAATATTCTCAGCCAACTTATACGATAGCGCAGATGTTAGCCTGATAGGCGGGCATATGTACCACTTTCGCGCGGGCAATCCGCAAAATAAGTGCTAAATGACCCACCAAGCGATTAGTTGGGCAACTTGCTTGTCGGCATCTGAGCGGGTGCGTTTGCTTGTTTGCTATTCCAACATAGGTAGCAACAGTTGCGCAATTTGTACGCTGTTTAATGCGGC